>JBCBQE010000086.1:0-12750 GCA_039820385.1 Cyanobacteria bacterium J06635_10 | reverse complement strand
TTGTTAATTATTCTCTCCCCATCTCCCCATCTCCCCATCTCCCCATCCCCCTCTCCCCCTCTATTAAAAAAAAATGACAGGAAAAAACTATGACACTACTAATCTGGCTGGGAGTTATCGTAATAGTCGCTGGTGGCGCTTATTTACTGGTACTTCAACAGCGAGGTGCATTATCTGGTAGTAAATCGAAAGAATTACCATCACTTAAACGCAATGTATTTAATTTACAAATTGGCGATATTGTTCAACATATGGGTATTGACTGGGTGGTGGAAGGAATACTTACTTATGCTGTTGGTGAATATACCTGGTTTGAATATATGTTGCAAGATGATAATGAAATTAGATGGTTGAGTGTAGATGAAGATGACATAGTAGAGGTTGCATTACTTGAAGCTACCAATCAATTAGATGTTAGCCAATCGCCACCGCAGAAATTAAGTTTTGCAGATGAAAATTATAAATGTGTTGACTCTGGGGTAGCAAATATGACTCGTGTTGGAACCGTGCAAAGACGTACAGCCTCCCGTTGTCAATACTTTGATTATAAAGGTCCTAGCGATAAAGTGCTTTCGATTGAAGTTTGGGATGGAGAAACCGAAGTTACTGTAGGGTATAGGATAAATCCTCGGTCTTTAACTATTTTACCGGGAGATGGAAATCGGGTTTATGGGATTTGAGTAAGGAGTAAGGAGTAATGAGTAATGAGTTAGAAGTAATGAGAAATCACATATCTTGCGCCTTGCGAATAATTAGCTAAAAGATCAATTAAACAGTTAAAAATATTACTCTTTTTACAGAATCAAATGTTTAGTCCATTTTAATGGACTTTTGCTATTAGACTGGGACTTATAGTCCCAGGCGGCTGACGATACAGTCGAATAATTGAGATAATACGCGCGCAACTGTTTTAATTAATAAGATAGCCGGTGCAAGATGTGAATAATGGGTAATGGGTAATGAGTAATAGCATTTTTCCTTCCACTACATAATAAGTAATTAGCCGAACTTAATATCACACAACGGCTTTGGAATGCCTGAAGTTAACCTACACTGTTTTTTACCTCTCTCTACAATAAAAAATGTGCCAGTAGCGGTTATTCCTATTGAAATGAAAACAAAAAATTACAATTTTTAGGAATGTATATACTTAAACTTGTATAAAAAATTGTTTGTAGCTACACTTTGTGGTCTACAGCAATTTATTTATAGAATTTGAAAAATATCATGAAAAAATCTATATTCACTACTGCATTGTTAATTATTTCTTTATTAATGATTGGCTGTAATAACGTTGAAACAGCTAATTATGACAGCAATAATCAAGTTCAGAGCGATAACTCTGAAGTAACTTCAACAAATAAAGAATCTACAAATAATTCCTCTTCAAATAGCAGTAGTGAAGACTCTAATACAATAACAAAAGCCCCCGTTGATACTAATAGTGCCACTCCAAAAGCAGGAGAAGGACAGCCAAAAGTCGCGACTATTAAAGGTATAGTTCAAGGTGATTTACAGTGCTACGTAACTTTAACTGACGAACAAGGTAAAGAGCAAGAAATTGGTGCTTCTTTTGATATTTGCGCCGATAAACAACAATTTTTAAATCAAAAAGTTAATCTGAGTTACGATATTCTGGATGTGAATGATTGTCAAAGTATCGAACCTTGTGGAAAGACAAAACAAGTATCTTCAATTGTCAAAATGGATGTAATTGGTAGCTCCAAATCTGCAAAATATTCTGGGGATACTCAAACTCTGAGCAACGGAGAATGGACTATTAAACTCAGTAATTACGATTCTTGGAATGGTGTGAATCATACCGGAAACGTTAAATATTACGGTTGCGATTCTAAAGGAAATTGTCTCAAACTAACAGGAGGTAAAGTTATTTGTCGGAATGGTAAATGTATCACTCGTTGGATAAATGGAGAATATTACTACGCTATAGAAAGTCCGATTACTGAAGATACTAATGATTCTCAAGGAGAGACTTTAATAGTTCGTAAAAATGGTAAAGTTATTCTTAGAGCAGAAGGATTGAAGGCTCTTTAAAAATCTAAAACCTAAAATCTAATTGACGCATAAAGCAATACAAATTTAACCTCACTCCCTTCCCCTCTCTGCTACTTTGGAGAGGGGTGCCGCAGGCGGGGTGAGGTTTCCCGGCTTTGTATTAGACTCAACCCAAAAGTCCTATAAGTACTTGTGCAATCTCTTCCGCACTCAATCCCATTTCTCTCGCAATTTTAGTATAAAATTTAATCTTATTGTTCTTGGAACTCAGTACATTGTTGTTGCGCTATGCTTTGCTTAGCTGTATACTTGCTAGCAAAAACCATGTTAGTCAATTTGATTTTGAGTAATAAAAAATACATATTACAGATTTAGTTTTAGATTTGTGGAATAGAAAAAATTAATAGTTGTACAATACAGCTTTTAGCTATGGTTATTGAGTTTCATCGGTTAAACCAGTCTTTAAACTTCTCAAAACAAAATCTTCAAGGTAGCTCCTTTAAGGGACAAAATTTAACGGGTGCAAATTTTTCGTGTTGCGATATTCGAGGTGTCGATTTTACAGGAGCAAACCTGACTAAGGCAGACTTTAGTTATACGAAAGCAGGACTAAATAACTATTGGGTAGTAATATCGTTTTTATTATCATTAATATTGGGATTTTTCGTAGGTGCTATTGCTACTTTAATTTGTTCTTTTTTATGTAGTAGTAATGCAAATGACCAGATTGTTGGTGCGATAGTTATAACTGGATGTATAACCTTTTTAATTATTTCCGTTGTTAAAGGGTTTGCCAATGCTTTTATCAATGTTCTAGGAATATTAGCTGTTTTTGGTATTTTCACAGGAATTATTTCTGTTACTTTCAATCAAGTAGTAGTTGGGAATATTTCTGTTTCGATTGCAACTAATGTTTCTCTGAGCATTATTTCGGTTGTTCTGATTACTGTTTTTCTCTCCTTAATTATTGCTCTTACTAGCACTAAAATAGTAGCTAGCTCCTTGATTAGTGCAATTTTAACTGCGATATTTATTCCTTTGTTTGCTAAGAGCGAAATTGCTGTTAATATTGCTCAAAAGGGCTGGCTGGGAATTACTTTGACTCTGGGGATTACTGTTTTAATAATGCTTTTATGCCCGATGATTAGCAGACGCATTTTAGCAGGTGAAGAAAATTATACTTTTATTCGGAGAATTGCGATCGCAACTGCGGCTATCAGTGGTACAAGTTTTCGAGGTGCTAATTTAACAAAAGCTAATTTTACTGGTGCTATCCTGAGAAATACTGATTTTAGAAAAGCGGATTTAACTAATACTATTTGGCATCAAGCGAAAAAAATAGAGCTTGCTAGATTAGATAACACAATATTAGATAATCCTACAGTTAGAGATTTATTAATTAGCAAAATTACAAATAATAACTCTTATGAAAATATTTCTCTTGAAGGAGCAAACCTGGTTGATTTAGACCTTAAAAATGTGAATTTAAAAAATGCGAACCTCAGTAAAGCCAACTTAGCAGGAGCGAAGCTAAGTAAAGCCGATCTTACAGAAGCAAATTTAACTCAAGCTAATTTACAAGGAGCTTGTTTAGAAGAATCAATCCTTACTAAAACTCAAGCTATAGGAACTGATTTTACACAAGCTTATTTTACAGGTGCTCGTGGTTTAGGTACTTGGAATATTGACGGTACAACAAAACTCGATGGAGTAAATTGTCGCTTTGTTTATCTTGAAGAAAAGCTAAAAATTGGAGAAGAAAGCGAGCGTCGTCCCCAAAGCGGTGAATTTGCACCCGGAGAATTTACCAAACTATTTCAAGTTGTAATCAATACCGTAGATTTAATTTTTCGTAACGGTTTAAATGTTGAAGCTTTATCTACAGCTCTTAAAGATGTACAAACTAAAAATCAAAATATCCCATTAAAAATCCAGAGTATTGAGAATAAAGGAGATGGATTTGTTGTTGTTAAAGTCAACGTACCTCAAGAAGTAGATAGAGCCAAGATTCATAGTCAGTTGAAGCAAAATTATGAACAACAACTCACAGCGATAGAAGCAAAATATCGAGCAGAATTACAAGGAAAGCAAGAACAAATAGAAATTTATCGTCAAAAAAGTAGTGAAATGGCTGAGATTGCTAAACTATTAGCTAAAAAAGATTCTCAAGCATATCAAATTCAAGTACGAGCAAGTAGATTAGTTGTTCTCACTATCGGGGAAGGTGATTTTACAAATGGTTTTCCCGTCACTGCTTTAATTCGGAAAAATGACCATCCACTTCCCATGACATTTACAGGTAAACTGCCACCAGAACCGAAGATTCCCCAATTTTATCAGCAATGGCGACAACTTTATCGTTCTCAGAAATGGTTTGGGCGCATTACTTTTGATGAGGAAGATTCAGTTACTAATTTTTCCCAACAGGAATTAGATTATTATGCGAGTCAGTTGGAAGAATGTCTCAATAATTGGCTTAATTCGCAATCCTTTCGTGCAATTGAACGGGAATTACGTTCAAAACTCATACCAACTGAAGAAGTACCAGTAATTATTCAAACAAAAGATATTCAAGTGCAACAGATTCCTTGGCATCTCTGGGATTTTTTCGGGCATTACCAACAAGCCGAAGTTGCTTTATCACTTACTGGTGACAGGAAAGAAAAAATAGCACCTCCAAGACATCAAATTAGAATCTTAACAATTTTAGGAAATAGCACTGGAATTGATGTAGAAGCTGATAGACAAGTGCTAGAAAATTTACTCGATGCTGAAACAGTGTTTCTGGTTGAACCAAGTCGCAAAGAATTACATAAATTCCTTTGGGATGAAAAAGGCTGGGATATTCTTTGTTATTCGGGACACAGTTACTCTCAAGCTGATGGAAGCACGGGAGCAATGTTACTCAATCAAACAGATTCACTTACTATTAAAGAGCTTAAGCATGCATTAACCAAAGCAATTGGACATGGTTTACAACTAGCAATTTTCAACTCCTGCGATGGTTTGGGCTTAGCACGACAGCTTGCAGATTTGCACATTCCTCAAATGATAGTAATGCGAGAACCTGTACCAGATAAAGTGGCACAGGAGTTTTTGAAATATTTTCTGACAAAGTTTTCTAGCGGTAATTCTTTGTATTCCTCAGTGCGAGAAGCACGGGAGAGATTAGAAAGTTTGGAAGATGAATTCCCCTATGCAACTTGGCTACCAGTGATTTTTCAAAACAGTGCAGAGGTGGGGATCAGTTGGTAGAAATTGCACCCTGATAGTAATGGTTGAATATTAAATGTTCAATCTTTCAATAATAAAATTATTGCTTCCCAATCGAAAGAATGCTGGTAGTTAACTTATCCTAATTTTTTAGCATCAGCACAGCAAAACGCTTTTTACCATCGACAGTGTAAGGTTCAATGTCAAAGATTCTGGCTTGATTTTGTTGCCAAAGTTGATTTACTTGGGCTGCCGTTTTGCCGTAATACCACCACCAACCTTGTCCCTGGGATTTTTCCATGACTACGGTAAACTTATTGTTACCATGCCTTTCGATATCAACTAAACGAGCTTTATTATCCTTGAGTTTAGAAGTAATAAAGCTTGGTGAAACATTATAGTAATACCACCATGCTTTTTGATCGCCGCCTTTGTTTTTAATCATTACCGCACTATACAGACGTTTACCTCCAACCACATAGGTATCAAGATCGACAATACGTGCTTTGTTAGCTTTCGTTTTCTCTATGATGTTATTAATAGAAGTATCGCTGTAATACCACCAACCCTTAGCATCATCACCTGTATTAGATACTAAAGCCACAGCATATTTCTTTTTACCGTTAACACGATAAATTTCTAAATCAATTATCCGTGCATTGTTAGTTTCTAATTTTTGTTTAACTTGTTGGGAACTTAAACCGTAGTACCACCACCATTTCTTTCCATATTCACCCTCATTTTTCACCATAGCCGCACTAAATTTTAATGGTGATGATTTTTCTACTTCCAGGTCAATAATACGGTATCCTTCGTTAACTTTACTTTTAAGTTGAGATACAGATACACCATGTAACCACCAGAATTTAGTGGGTTTTGTACTCGATCTCTCTGTGATGGCAATTAGGTTTTTATCATCGCTGTGTAATTTATCTACACTTACTACAGATGACTTAGATGAAGTCTGTGATGAGGCTTGAGAAACCGCTAACGCTCTATTACTGTTGACATAATTAAGACCCAAAATTGGTAACGTAATTCCTAATGCAACAGAAGTTAAAGTCATGTACCAAGGCTTATTTAGGTTAGATTTCATTTCTAATTTCTCCTCTAATGTGTTTATATGTTTTTACTCAAGCTAAAAGGTTACTTCTCTTCAACCTTTCTGATTCTTAATCACTCCACAACTTGAAACTTTATACACAATCCCTAAAAAATAATTTTTGTAAACGAACATTTGTATAAAATATCGAAAATAAACAAGATTAGTAAGTAGAGAACATCTCACCCATATTCAGCATGGATGGAAAACTACAACAACTGGCAATCCAAATACAAAACTCCCCAACCCAAACTCAACTACGTCAACAAGCCATAGTCACGCTGGTTGACAAAATGCTACATTCGTGCAGTCTTTTTCGTTGCTCGCGAAAATCTCTAGATGGTGTTTATCTCGATATTTACCAAGCATTACAGCAACAGTTACGCCAAGAAATTACTCAAAATCTTGATGAATACCAACTACAAAACCTCGCTGTAGAAGCATGGATAAAAGAAGTGCGATCGCGAACTTTAAAAAAAATCATCAACGAAGCATATCTACAACAGTTAGCTTTAGAAGTACAAAAGTATCAACCCTTAACAAAAGAATGGCAATATGCTTTTGGGGTATTAACTAATGCAATTTTGCTATCTGATAAGTTGTTGCATAAAGCAAATATTTATAATGATGTCTACGAAGAGGCTAAAAACGAACTGTGGATTTGGCTTTATCAAAATATAGGTGCATATAATCCCAGCAAAGGTAAATTTACGGCTTGGTTGAATTTTCGCTTTGATATGATATTGCGAAATTCTCACGTTTCACAAAACGATCCTTTTATTCAGAAATTAAACGGTAAAATTATCAGAACCAAATATCAATTAACCAGTATCATCAAAAATATCAGTAAAGAAAAATTAAACTTTTGGTTGACTCTGCAAATTAAACAGCTTGTACCATATATTTTAAGTGTAAAAATATTTTTATTGTTAGCAATTATATTTTTTCTATCACAATTGATGGTTCAAAAACCTTTAGTTACAGACTCTCTTTTATATGAAATCGCTCAACAATCACTACCAAATGCTATGAAATTAGCTAATATCGATGATGAAATAGAGAATATTCCACAACTACAAATAGAAAAGCCGCTTTCCGAACAACTTCGAGAATACTTAGAAACCGATCCAAATCAACTTTTACAAAAACATATCAGAGCGCATCCCGAAGCAACTTTTCAAATCATAGCTCTCAAACGCTTATCAGGAATAAGTTGGAAAGAATT
Source organism: Cyanobacteria bacterium J06635_10 (assembly GCA_039820385.1). Lineage (GTDB taxonomy): Bacteria > Cyanobacteriota > Cyanobacteriia > Cyanobacteriales > Nostocaceae > Rivularia. Next base: position 5,194 of record JBCBQE010000086.1, on the reverse strand, counting down.
ATCAGAAACTTTCAATATCAAAATTCCCGCTCTCAGCAATTTTTTTCAACGTCACTTACAGAAAATTTCACCAGAAATAAAAAAATATATTCAGCAATAAGTCTAATAAAAATAGGTAATTCAAATAGGTAAAAATCATGTTAGACCAAATCCAAAAACCATTCACATTCACCGTTTCTCTCACCTCAAAAGCGCATCAATTAGCCGAACAATTTTGTAGCTATCATTCTAAACTACATAAATCAGAACAAGTTTATCTCAATACTTTAGCTATATATGCTGTCAATCATTACCTACAATGTCTGGGATTTACAACCGATTGTCAAGCAAGTAGTAGCTACGATGCGATCGTGCAAAGCTTTCTAGATATTGCCGATTTAGAAGTAATCGATCGCGGTAAATTAGAATGTAGAGTTGTTTTAGCAAATACTGATTTTGTTTATATTCCTCAAGAAGTTTGGACGGGAAGAATTGGTTATATTGCCGTACAGTTAGATGGATCTTTAAAAACAGGTACTTTATTAGGATTTACAGAAAAAATAGCTACAGAAAAATTACCGCTTAATCAATTGCGTCCGTTAGAAGAATTTCCCCAATATTTACAGCAAGTCACTCCATCAATCGACTTAAACGAATGGTTTGAAGATATTTTACAGCAAGGTTGGCAAACCTTAGAATCCCTGTTAAATAACCAATCAATCGGAAATTTAAATCTGAGTTTTAAAGATGCTTCTTACTTACGAGCAGAAGAAATTATCAAAGCTGTAAAAAGAATTGAATTTGAGAATGAATCAGTATTAATGTTAGTAGTTTTCAAACCAGAATCACAGGAGCAAATAAGTATTAGGGTGCGAATTTATCCAGACTCAGAAGAAAAATCTTTACCTGAAAATATCAAATTAGCTATATTATCAGATTCCGGAGAAACTTTAAAGGAAGTGATTTCTCGCAGCATAGATAATTTTATTCAACTGCCTTCTTTTCGGTGTAATTCTCAAGAAAGCTTTAAAATTAAATTATCTTTGAATAATATCTGTTTTACAGAAAGTTTTTTCATTTAATATATAGAATACAGTGAGATCGGAAATCACAATTAGTGGAGCGATCGCAACCTACGATCAACTATTTATTTTTTTCGGTTGAGGGGAGCCGGAGACGCTCCGCCTCCCCTCAAATACACTCTGGAACACCTCACCGGGCACCCATAAGAATTTTTTTAGAAGAAAAAAATTCTTATGGGAACCCTTCACCCCGCCCTTAAGGGCACCCCTCTCCTTACTAAGGAGAGGGGAAGGGGGTGAGGTAAATTTGTATTGCTCAAGCGTGAAAATTGCTATATTTTAAATTTTTGCTTTATACAATTGAACTGCGCATCAGCTTAATAACTAAACTAACAATTGCTCGCACAATTTATCCAATTCCGAACTTTTTTCTTGAATAATAGTTTGTGCAGATTTTTCTAGTAATTCGATATTTTCTTCGGTAGTATCATCCAAATCATCGTTTGCTTCAGTCAATTCTTTTTGGAAGCGATAGTACTGTTTATGGGAATTTTCTTGAGCGTCGGGTAATAACTGTTTTAATTGATAATTTGCTACTTCACTCGCACCATCGAGAAAAATATTTATTAAAGGCAGTATCCATTGCACCGTTCCCCAGTGAACTGCTTGTTCATAAGGGTATCTTCTAGTTAAAGAACCCGTACCTAAGGAAGCTACCAAAATATCTTCTACACGTAATTTTTCGTCATTATTTTGAGAATAGATAATAGCTTCTACAATTGCTAATGCTGTAGGGTTATTAGCAAACATTGCCCCATCTACTAAAGCATAATCATCATTATTATCGCCACCGCGCATCGCCAGTTTATAAGGTTCAAAAAAAGTTGGAGCCGCAGAAGTTGCCATTGCTGCTTCTATCATCTTGTAATCGGTACAAAGTTTGCGAAAATTATTTCCTGAATGTTTTTGAAATGTTTGATTGTTTATAAAAAATACAGGTAGTCGTATCTGTATATCATAACTAGGAATAAAAATATTTGTAAGTGCATCTTCAAGATTAGCATCTTGAAAATATTTTTCTAGCACATTTTTTCGACCTACAGAAGAATACTTTGGTCTTAACAAGTCATCAGCTTCTGTTATCCTTCCTAAAAGTGTTTCGTAAAAGATGTTTTTTCCATCTTCTCGGTAAATATTTATAATATCTTCAATACCATACAGAGCAACATTTTTATTCTCAGGATTTGGCATCGCCAAAATCATCGCTAAAATACCTCCAGTAGAAGTTCCGGCGATTAAATCAAACAATTGCCAAATCGGCTTTTGCGTGCGTCTTTCGATTTCCTTAAGAATTATCGCCGGAATTATGCCGCGAATACCGCCACCATCAAGTGATAATACTTTGTACTTAAAAGACATAGTTCTCCTCTTATTTACTGTGTTTTTTTCAGTATCCTACAGTACTGAAGATCGTAATTCCGCACTCGATCATTTTATTTTTAAGATTAAAAAAAATGAACCAGTAAGACAAGAGGAGAGGGGGTAGAAGGGGAAGAAGAAGAGACACTTTAGCCCGCAATAGACTGTTGGGAGTAATATGAAGTCCGGTTAATTACTTATTTATTACTCCTAACTCCTAACTCTTAACTCCTAACTCCCAACGATATGATAAGTGTTTACCCGGACATGATGTGATGCCCAATAAAAAAAACTTGGAGTTTAAAACCCCAAGTTTAGAAGATTATTATTGCTTAACAATTATCTACTACATTGTCAAAGATTGAGAATTTGTTTCAATCAATTTCGCTAAATCTTGCAGGAATGCCGCAGCGTGGGCACCGTAAATAATTCTGTGATCGCAAGTAATGTTAACTTTCATTTGCTGACGTATACCCATCATACCGTCCGCAGTTGCTACCACTTCCGGACGAGATGCAGCGATCGCCAAAATTGAACCTTGTCCGGGTGGTAAAATTGCATCAAATGTATCTACGCCAAACATACCCAAGTTGGATATGGTAAAGGTGCCACTACTATATTCTTGAGGCTGTAACTGTTTTGCCCGAGCGCGTTCTACTAAAGATTTCCAGTTACGGGATAAAGTATAAATATCTAACTGGTCTGCATTTTGCAATACAGGTGTAATCAATCCTCCGTCATCCATTGCTACTGCTACGGCAATATTAATATTGGCAGGATGTACCATTCCCTGTTCGGAATAATTCCCATTCAATAATGGATGTTTTTTTAATGTCACCGCCACCGCTTTGGCAAGTAACGCTGTCATTGTCACACCTTTAGATTTTATTTGTTTGTAAAGTTTATTTAACTCGTCGGTGGTAATTGTATAACCTACATGGAAGGTTGGCACGGATAAGCTGGGAAGCATATTCCGCGCTACGGCATTTTGCAAGGTGGTTAAAGGTACCGTTTGCCCTGGAGTTACCGCCACCGGCATTGGTGCGGGTGTAGGCGCAGGAGTGACTGTAGGGGCGCTGGGGGCGGGTGCAACTGTTGGTACGGGTGTGGTATAAAATGTAGATTTACCCGCAGCTGTTTCTACGTCTTCAGCAATAATACGACCGTAAGGGCCGCTACCTGAAGAAATACTGCTTAAATCAACCTTTAATTCTTTCGCTAATTTACGAGCGCGGGGTGAAGCAATTGTTCTACCGCTACGACTATTGGAACCATTTTGAGCAGCCCCATTTGTTGAAGCGCCTACAGTTGCCGGTTGTGCTGCTGGAGTAGCAGCTTCGGCTTTGGCTGGTGCTGCACTTTGAGATTTAACTTTTTCCCGTACTGTTTCGATTTCTGCTTCGGTTTCTGCTAGAAAGGCAATCGCAGATCCTACAGGGGCGCTTTCTCCAGCTTGTATTTCGATATGCGCCAAGTATCCTTCATAGAAGGATTCCACATCCATATCCGCTTTATCTGATTCAACCACTACTACCGTTTCGCCTTTCTCAACTTTGTCACCGGGAGATTTTTCCCAGGAGACAATTTTTCCTTCAGTCATTGTTGAACTCAGCGCGGGCATAAATATTTCGTGAATACTCATAAGAAATATGCTGGATTAGTTATTTATGGACTTTAATAGTTTTTGACGGGTACCCAATATATTTTTTTTCTCCTAAAAAAATTATATTGGGAGCCCTTGACAGATTGCATTGTATCGCGAGGGCGGGCGTGAGGAACTATATTAAAACCACACTTGTCATTTAATCTGTATTTTTGCGTAAGCATGGAAGGTAGTCTCATCTCCTAATTCTGAAGAAATGTAAACCCTTTTTTTCTTGAAAAAATTTTTCGGAAATTCCACTTAAAGCATGAAGTTAAGAGTCATGTATCGATTTAAAATTCAAAATGGATAAATAAAACACACTGTTTAAACTTCCCTTAAGATTTTATGTCGGCAAAGTTCAAGATTATTCTGGTATTAATACTGAGTATATTTGCCACGGTTGTTGTCGCTGGAGTTTACAAAATTAAACAATGGCATTCTGATAGATTGTCTACTGCCAAAAAGCCACAGCAAAATAAAGCGCATGATATCTCAACTCAAAAAACCCTTGCGAGTCCATCCCGAGTTAAGTATAAGTCAATACCGCTAACTAGATTCAATACAATACTTAAAGGTACCGATCCGGCAGCTCTTGCCATTAACGCTTTGGATACAACTAAGTCGAAGAAAGTCACTCGTAAGGTAGAGGTAGTTTATCCCCAACCCGATCGAGCCATGGTAACTATAACCCAAACCAATCTTGCCTCATCGGAACTAACTCCAGTTAAATATCGAGTTGAACTTACAAGCTTTGGACGTTCGCTATTTGTAACTTCGCCTCCTCTGTGGCAAATTGTATGGGCTGGTTCTTACCAGGAATGTTTGGCAGATAGAACCAATGCTTTATCAAATACAACCTGTAGTTGATAATTTACTTCGGATCCGTTGACCAACAATTTCCGCAAAAAAAATGGGGCAGGCTTCTTGATGCAGTCGCTCATAGGGGAAACCCCCAAGACCGCGCTGCATCGCTTTTTAACAAGCCCTTCGTTTTTAAACATAGGGACTCGCCCGTTCTGGGTCAGAGACCCAGAACGGGAAGCCTGCCCGGGGTCCCCAAGAAATTTTTTAGAAGAAAAAATTTCTTGGGGTGCCCCTGCCCCATTTTTTTAAGGTTCCATCTCGTGAC
>JBCBQE010000085.1:0-12779 GCA_039820385.1 Cyanobacteria bacterium J06635_10 | reverse complement strand
TTCCACAATGGTTCAAAAATTGCATTTGCGAAACGGAATACTAATAAATTTTGAACCGTTTCTTTACCCAAATAGTGGTCAATTCGATAAACCTGTTCTTCTTTACAATATTTTTGTACAACTCGATTGAGACTTTTAGCAGATGCTAAATCTCTACCAAAAGGTTTTTCAATTACCAAACGATGTTTGTCGGGATCTTCGAGCATTCCGGAAGAACCCAACTGTTTGATAGCTTCGGGAAAGAATTTCGGAGCAACGGAAAGGTAGAATAATCTATTACCTCTAGTTCCTCGTTTTTCATCTAATTCACTTAGTAAATTATTTAGTTTTTCGTAGCTTTCGGGATTATCAATATTACCCGAACAATAAAAAAGACCGTTGGAAAAATCTTTCCACAATTCCTCTGGACCAACACCACCGTGGGCTTCTTCCATACCCTTACGCATTTGTTCGCGGAAGTAATCGTGGGTCCAGTCTCGTCGCGCTACACCAACAATAGTAGTTTCCGGTGGAATCCGTCTTTCTTGTCGCAATTTGTACAGTGCAGGTACTAATTTACGCCAAGTTAAATCTCCGGAAGCACCAAAAATAATAATAATTTGGGGTTCGGCCATTCCTTGCTGTTGCAAGCCAACCCGCAGTGGATTCTCTAGCAAAGTTACCATAAGTTAAATTTTGGATTTTGGATTTTAGATTTACTTTGGGGGATAGGGAGTAGTTAGGAGTTAGGAGTTAGGAATTATTTATCTCCTTGTCCCCTTCCTTGTCTCCTTGTTTCCTCATCTCCTCATTGCCCATTAATAATTAAACAGGCGATAACTGCTTTACTTTGTCTTCTAAGGAACTTATTAAGAATTGGAAGGGTTTGATAAACTTATCAATACCTTCAGCAAGCAATTCGTCCATGACTGAATCAAGATCGATATTGATATCGGGATCTTTGAGACTTTCAATCAGTTTGTATGCAACTTCAACGTCGGTTTCGAGTCTAGAATCTACGTCGCAATGTTCGGCACTGGCTTCAATGGTGACTGATGGTAGGGTGTTAACGGTATCGGCACCAATTAACTCATCAACGTACATAACATCGCTGTAACTGGGATCTTTACTGCTGGTGCTTGCCCATAACAAACGCTGTACTTTCGCGCCTTTATCGACTAAAGCTTGCCAACATTTGTCATTTATAATCTTTTTGTACTCCTGATAAGCAATCTTCGCGTTAGCAATCGCTACTTTTCCTTTTACTGATTTAAGCTTGGCTTCGAGGTTTATATCATCAACGCCTTTGTTTAACTTTTCGTCTATTTTTCCATCAATTTTGGAATCAATGCGGCTGAGAAAGAAACTAGCTACAGAGGAAATCTTTCTAATATCCTTACCTTCGGCTGCTCGTTTTTTTAAGCCGCGAATGTAAGCCCAAGCGGTATTTACATAACTATCCACGGAGAACAACAGTGTAATATTGACATTGATACCTTCAGATATTACTTGTTCAACTGCTGGTAAACCGGCTTCTGTTCGGGGAATCTTAATCATTAAATTTTCCTGCCTAATTTCTTTAAAATAGGCCTTGGCTTCTTCAATGGTTTTTTGGGTATCCTCGGCAATAGTTGGCGGTACTTCTATGCTCACATAACCATCCAATCCATCTGTTGTTTGGTATACAGGATGCAAAATATCGCTCTGCTTACGAATATCTTCAAAAGCTAAGGTAAGGTAAATTTTTTGGGTTGAAAATCCCGCACTAATCTCGGCTTCTATATCTCGATGTAAAATGACGTTTCCGGCAATGGCTTTTTGAAATATGCTTGGATTGGAGGTAATACCGCTAATACCTTGGTTTTCCACCAATTTTTTCAGTTCTCCACATTGGATAATGTCGCGACTTAAATTATCCATCCAAATATTTTGACCGTATTTTTTTATTTCTAATAATTGATTTGTGGTGATGCCCATATGGCTATAACAGTGAACAGTGAACAGTGAGCAGTGAGCAGTTAACAGTGAGCAGTTAACAGATATCGAAGAAGGCGAATATTAGTTTTACTTCCTTACTATCAGGTGAAAGCGTCGCAATCATCTTTTGACATAGCATTAGTCGTACAAAACACTCACCATTCATCGTTCACTGTATGTCCCGGAGGGACACGCTCCGCGAACACCGTTCACTGCTCACTGTTTAACTAGTGACCATTTTGAATAAAAGATTCTACTTTTGCTACATCCTCTTTACTACCAATAATTAGAGGCGTGCGCTGGTGTAATTTTTCAGCCACCACATCCAAAATGTTCATCTCGCCAGTAGTTGCGCGTCCACCTGCTTGTTCTATTACATAGGCTAATGGAGCAGATTCGTACAGCAAGCGTAATTTGCCTTCCGGTTTTTGCACCGTACCTGGATAGAGAAACACGCCACCTTGAACTAAAATTCTATGGATGTCGCTAACCATTGCTCCACTGTAGCGAGCGGTATAGCCTTCGGTTCGATGAACGTAGCGAACATATTCCCGAACAGACTCTTCCCATTGCCAAAAGTTCCCTTCGTTGACGCTATACACTGAACCATGATCGGGAATCTTAATGTTTTCTTCAGTAAGTATAAATTCACCCAAGCTGGGGTCAAGAGTAAAGGAATGAACTCCTTTTCCCATAGTGTAGACCAACATGGTACTCGGACCATAAAGGATATATCCGGCTCCAATTTGTTTGGTACCTGGAGCAAGCAAATCTTTGGCAAGTCCCTCTTTATCATCTCCTTCTTGTTGCCGAATCGAAAAAATTGAACCCAAACTTAAGTTTGTGTCTGTATTCGATGAACCATCAATTGGGTCGTACAGTAAAGTATATCTGCCTATGGGGCAGTTTTCCGGAATATAGTACGGTTGATCCATTTCTTCGGAAGCTAAGCGACACACCAAACCGCTTTGGTTGAAAACCGAGATAAATACATCATTAGCGTAGACATCCATCTTTTTGACGGATTCTCCCTGCACGTTCACTTCTCCGGTAAAACCGAGAACGCCTTCCATTAAACCAGCCCGGCTGAGCCTACGAGCAACCAATTTACCCGCAAGGGCGATGCGATTCATCAGGGCACTTAAATCCTGTGCTTGTGCCGAAAAACCTTGGAATTGCTGCAAGACGTGACGCGATAAAGTCGTACAATCTCTATCTAGACTTTTATCTGGATTATACTGGGTGCCTTTGTCTTCATGTTCTGCTGCTTTTGTCATAATAATCCGAACTATAGTGTTGCTCTTATTTGAGAAGAAGCCTTATCGGTGCAACTTGTGGTTGCTGCCTCTATCTTAGAAAGGTATTTTAGTAACGCAAATGTTATTTTAGATAAACCTGAATAAACCTTTTGTATCTTTAATGGCAGCAATAAGTATTTTCTCAGTATTGATATGCAGAAAATTCTGTAAATTTATTTTGCAGCAATTATAAATACTTTTTTATTTATTAATGACAGGACGGCCCGCAATTGTCACAATGTCGGTTGGTGCCGTACACTCACCGTCTTATTATTGGGTTAAAAAATCAGTCTGTGTACAAGCACCCTACGAGAAAAGGCGGCCAGTTGCGGGCCGTCCTAAATGATTTATATTGATATTTTTTAAGTATAAAAGTGAATTACAATGGTTTTTGGATTAACTTTAATTAGACAGTCAGGAGTTAGTTTATTTGCATAAGTAAACAAGTGCTTTTTGTATATTTTTTAGTAAAAACTGTTAGATTTTATAGTATATTGATCGAATTACTTTGAAGAATTTATAAATATAGGAAAACCCGACTTTTAATGATATCCTGTATAGTAAATATCTTGTCGGGGTTGTTTCTATGAAGTTTTTCTGTGGGTGAGAACTTACTAGGCGTAAGTTTCGCACTTTATATAATGCTTAATTAGCAAACAGCTAGCATTAAAATATCTAACTCCGATTTATGAAATGCAGAGTCAGCAACTGATTCGTTAGTTAAAATTATTATTAGAGCGGTACTCGCCATAATTATCGAGAACAGATAAAATCTGACGGGGAAACGACCAATTAAATTTTGATGTATTTATTTTTTATCTATTAGAATGGTACAATTAATAGATTACTTTTATTACTGTACCATTGATACAAGATTCATTCTTACATCAAATAAAAAAACGATCGCGTGGGCGAAAATCTTTCCGCTTTAATTTAGATAAGATAATTTATTGTTCTTGGAAATCTGCCTTTTTCACGAAGTTACCACGTGAACGGTTATCTTCTTTTGGTTTAGCTTTGTTGACTCGAATTTGACGACCCATCCATTCTGCTCCATCTAGCTCAGAAATGGCGTTGTCTTCATGGGCTTCATCGCTGAGGTCAACAAAAGCGAAACCACGCATTCTACCCGATTCGCGGTCGGTTGGTAAGACAACTCTGGTAACTTCACCGTAATCGGTAAATACTGCTCTCAAGTCTGCTTCTGTAGCGCGATAGGAAAGATTTCCAACGTAAATAGTCATGCTTGTTAACGTTTCTAGGGACAAATTGCGGATCGCTCAGCCCAAATTACAATCAGACAATTAGCTTTAAATGGCCTTCTTATTAGTCTGATTTTATTTGCGGTCAATTATGTAGTTAATAATCAACTGTAATTGCAGTATTAACTCAAAATAAACCATTCTTAGGACTGAACTTACGAACACGTTTTTATAGTACCCGATCGCTCCAATTTTCAAGGTGTGATATATTACAATATTTTATAACTTGGAATCAGTGTAACTTATATATACTTCCCATAAAAGAGTAAGGGTTTTATATTTTTTAGGTCATATTGTAAAAATAATTACTACTAACACGAAAGAAAATCAAATTTAAGATTCAAAATATACAATTTATATTCAGTAGTGTTGAGCTACACCGCAGGCTAAAATAGCCTGTGACCTTTAGTTACATGACATTGTGATAAATCGCTATTTGTCAGTAGCTGCGGCTCACAGGACTAAATTGGAAACATTATTTTGTATAAATTTCCATGTCTGGCATCTCTAATTTATACTTAATAAAAGTGCCATTGAACTAATTAAATAGTTATCTAATATTAATTAGATCGCTTGATATCAGCATCAATTTTGATGAAAAAATCAGAAAAAGGTCTGCTAAAAATTAGCAAACCTTGTTTAATTTAACTATTTATTAACCAAATCTTTCTATTTACTCTAGCACTTTATTCAATTGAGATAGTTTGAGGACCATTGCTCGTACCATTGTGAGTACCATTGGTAGAAGTAGGGTAAGTAGTTGTATTTGTTTGTTCTGCTAACCAGCTTTTTACGGGATCGTCATTAAGGCTGAGTTTAAGTACGCCAGAAACAAATCCGCCCATAAATGAAGCTGGGTGCTGGGTGAATTCTTTGAATAGTGGCAATAGTTCTTCAAGGAACATTTTTTATCTCCAAAGGTAAAAAAAAGATGAAGTATGAAGGCTGAATTTGGATTTTAAGTTATATGGAAACTCGGAACACTACAAGAGACATAATCAAGAATTCTGACAAACTGGTGCTGCAAAAATTGATTTTAGTCCTCTATTGGGGTTCCCTTGCTACTTCATCTTTCAATGTTACACGGGATTATCTTCGGGCATCATGCACTTATCGGAATCGCATCCGGATGGCCCTGCTTCGATTATTTCGCCGAAATCATACCTTTTCAATGCAGCATGAAAATCTTGTGTATCACGGCGATTTTTCACTTTTTCCATTAACTCTTCGTACTGCTGTTTGTCGATAGGTTCAAATGGTAACCGAGGGAAGGTTTGATGGTCATCAAATCTTGCTAAAAGTGCGGCGCTGATATAGCCTTCATCGTTTTGAATTGCTTGGTATATGCGAAAACCTAATTCTTCCACTTCGTTTTCTCTTACTTCAATTGTGGCTGAAGTATTATGAGTCACGTAAAATTGCTGTACCTGCATATAAAAATCCATCTGAGCTAAGGCACTAAATTTATCGATGGCGATTTGATCGGCACCCGGTAAATCTGCCCAAGGTACGGCAACGGGAATTTCTACCAACCATTCGGTACAGCGAGAATCAAAGGGATCGTTTAATAAGTTTCCGTTTTCGTCTTTATCGGTTTGAGAAGGAACCACTGAATAACCGTAGTCAATACAAGCCAAGGCTACTGGATCGTTTTTGCGGAAAGTTATCCGACGAATAAACCTTTGGGCTTTGGGGGGATGCCATCCCGGAGAAGCTCCGGTAAGTAAAGATTTAGTACCGCTGGGTTGCACGGTAGTACAGCGATTGGGACGCTTAATATGATGGCGATCGCAATATTCCCAAACTACCCGATGTACGATATTTTTCCACATACTCAGATATTCTTGCTCGCGGCGTTTAAAGGCTAAACCTTGCTCTGTAGCAGGTCTTCCTTCGGACCACCAACGCAACCAATCAACCCCAAAAGCACGGACAAAGAAGTCAAACAAGCCAGTAAAAGATACACCGACAATGGGGTCGAGTTCGCGACTGTATTGGTAACGAGGTTCTAGGAATTTGTGATTTAACAGCGCAGCAACAGATAAAGCACCTGCCGTGAAAGCTTGCTCTTGTTCTTTGTAATTTTCGGGATCGATTTGATTTAAGTGGATTTCGCTGAGGTTACAGTGAAAATTTGAACCAATAATTTCCAATTTTGTTACCCTAGAGGCTTTTTATCCCCTAGTTCTAATGCTTCATCATTCGCATTAGTTCCGCGTACATTTTGTACGTATGACCTCAAATAATAGAGAAAATCTTTTCTACTACATGGTTTCCCGACAACAATTTGACTAATAGTTCTAATATCCAAAATGTTGTATTCTTTTGCAATTGAATCCCATAAAGGCTGAAACAAACCTTTTAATTTATTTAGCTTTACAGAAAAAAGTTTGTCATAATTTTCCAAAGCGAAAGCATGAGCTAACCTTTGAATACCTGAATTTGTAAGTATTGTTTTACCATGTTGTGCTTCAACAGAGCAATGTTTTGAACAAAACTTCCGCTGTGCTACTTTGTGAGGTAAAACTTCAAAGTTTTTTTGGCACATTTCACAAATAAGAATAATTCGAGGAACTAATGGTCCTGTCTTCTTGCCTTTTCGTGAAAGATGATGAGCTTTACGTTTTGGGCTGTTGAGAAACTTTTGTTTAAATTCAGGATTTGCAAATCTCGCTTTTGCTTTGGCACTAATTTTAGCTTTAGTGCTTTCAGATTGAGTCACGCCATACATGGGGTTTCTTTTCCCAAAGCTATTCATACCTCTGACTTTAGCGCGAGACTTCCATTCCTGCTTTAGATGTTCAAATACAAAAGGAGTTGGACTAATAAGTATTCTTAGGTCTTTTTCTTGCAGGATTGTAACTTTGACATTGTAATCGGACTCGAACTGCTGAATTTTCGGTAAATCTTTTTCAAAATTAAAAACACCTTTAATTTCAACAAATTCTCCATTCTCTAGCAGGAAGTCAGGCTTATAGCGAACTTCGTTCGAGAGGATGTAAGTTTTATGTTCGTATTTCCAATCTATGTTCATGTAGTCCAAGTACCTGGCATAAATATATTCAAGACTAGACCTTAAACAAACCTTACCGTAAAAACCAGAATAGCCATAATAAGTGCTTGTCATACGTACCCTCGCACTCTTGGAGATTTTATATTCTAGAATACAACTTTCATTGCAATCTAGGTTCAATCTCTACGCTGTACGGTGTCAAAAGTTTTTTAGTTCTTTTGATTACCTCGGTATCAACATTTCAGCCTTCACCGATTTTGCGGGGTTTTTAACGTGAGGCAAAAGTATTAATTACCACACGGGTTTAATCCATAACGTCCTAACCGATGTTCTAATTCTTTCTCATCTAAATCACGGTATTTTTCTTCCAACCACTGCTTTGCTTCTCCTCGGTCATAAGCTTGTAAAAATTCGGTTTTTAATTCCTTTGTTGTCAGTAGATCGTGGTTTGACCTAGCTACAGCTTCACCAGCCCATTGAATTGCACCTTCACCACTGTAATATTGTTTGCGAACAGCACCTACAATTTCTTCTAAAGTGGGTTTATGGTGAAATACTCTTGAGTGATTCGCCATACGCAATGCATCCCTTTCTGGGTCAATGCGCCAATTTCCATCTTCACCTTGCTGCCATAAATTTGCTTTTGCGTCTGCAAATGCGGTGTCTGTATCAATCCCTTGACGAATACCCGCACTCCTACGTATATTACCTGCTACAATTGTTACAGCAGCTTCATCAATCAACAAACAGCATTCAACCGAAGTTAATTTTCTGCCCACGGCTTTATTGAGAATCGCAGCACAGCGCTGATAAAGTCCCGGTAGCTTGACGGGATTCGCAACACCACCAAAACCTTGTAATGGTTCCCCAGCTTTACGAATATCGCTGATATCAACTATTACTTCAACTTCTCCAGTAAAACCTTCGTTAGTAGAAAGTTCTAAAAGAGTTTGATAGGACTTTACCCAACCTTGACGGCTATCTCCCACATAAATAGTGGCTTGATTTCCTTCTATTTTTGTTTCCGTAAATTCACGGCGGTCATTCGCTATAGTTTTACCTATATCACCACGTACCGTGACATTTAAACGATTGCGGATAGCAGGTAATTGATTAATATATTTTGGTTCTAAAATTGCTCCAGTTCCATTAAACTAAGCAACACCCTCACGAATGCTACTCGTCTCCCGAACCGGACATGAGACTTTCACCTCATCCGGCTCTTCAGAAAACATACCCTTGTCATGGGAACTGCTCAAACTGCCATCATTGGCAGTTTTTTGGTCGTGACAGTGTTTATGCAATGCTTGGATATTATCGAACTTTCTTTTTCCACCTAAGCTGATTGGAATAATGTGGTCTAGCTCAATTTGGTCTTCGGTTGTAAACGTAAGACCACAGTGAGAACATTTCCCTTTTTGCTTGTTGTCGGTTTTAGCAAGTAAAGAAGGAATTTCTTTACTTTTTCCAGTTCTTGAACTCCAGTAAGTGAAGTCTCCATTAAATGGTGAAGAATCACTTTTAACCTTGGTATGACGCGAAATTTTTGTATCCGTATGCTTAGTTAGGATATATCTTTCATCTGTTTCTTTATTGATGTACCCGAATCTCCAATTATCTCCTCCCACTGTTGTCCAGTATTTGTCTACTGTCCACTTAATCCCTTTGTTGGGGTGCCTGTATCTTGCCCATGAACTCAGTTTTATATAAATCTTGTGATTCAATTCACTGAATATTTCAGTTGAGCAGGCAGATGAGTAATAGTTAGCCCATCCTTGAATAATAGGATTAAGTCTGTTAATAAGCACTTTTTGTGGTGCTGCTTTGTGGGAATCAATGATATCGGATATCGTTTTGTAGTGTTTTTGTATCGCTTTCTTACTCGGTTGGATAATTGTTTTGAATCCCAAGATTTTTCCTCTCGAAGATTTTGCGCTCACTCCATCATTGACTCGGAATTGTCGGATGTTGAAACCAAGGAAATTAAATCCAGGTTTTTCACTTTTGTACTCTTCAAGAGAGTGACATATCCTAGTTTTGTTTGGGTTGAGTTCTAATCCAATGTCATGTAAGAATTCTTCGATAACAGTTTTAGCACCTAGTACAACATTGACATCTTCGTGAATAATCACAAAGTCATCGGCGTACCGAATCAAACTAAGGGCATTACGATTTTGCTTTCTCCCGTAATTCCTAGGTGTAGGAAGAGTATTAGCATAGTTCTTAACTGCATTTTCCATTCCATGAAGCGCGATATTTGCCAATAGAGATGAAATAATTCCTCCTTGTGGTGTACCAGCTTCGGTTGGGAATAGTTCTTTACCATCTATGAAACCAGCTTTTAGCCAACTGCGGACTAAGCGTCTCATTACGGGGTAAGTATTTAATTTGTTCAGTAGCTTGTTGTGGTCAATGTTGTCAAAGCATTTAGATATATCGGCATCAAGCACGTATTTAGCTTTACCGTGTACAGCTAAATAGATAGATTCAATTGCGTCATGTGTTGCACGTCCCGTTCTAAACCCATAACTATTTGGCTCGAATTTGGCTTCCCACTGTGGTTCTAGAGCTAGTTTTGCTAACGCTTGCATTGCTCTGTCGGCTATTGTCGGAATTCCAAGGGGTCGCTTATTTGCTGTTCCTGGTTTAGGAATCCATATTCTACGGGTGGGTTTGACTTTTGTACTAGTTTTTAGATTAGAAGCTAGTTTAAGTCTTTGGGCGTATCCCAGAGATTTAATTCCGTCTACCCCTGCCGTTTTCTTACCTTGATTATCTTGGGTTACTTTACGGGTTGCCAGTAATTTGGCATACCAGGACTTCATCAAGGTTTTCTGGAGTCGTCGCATTGCTTTGACATCACCACGTTGAGCAGCTTTATGTATGCGCTTTTGCAACTTGAACACTATCCGCTGGATTTTCTTCCAGTTGATTTTGTTCCATACCACCGTAGTCTTAAAACTCGTTTTAGTCGTCTTCATTGCTACTTGTACCTACATATATCTGTTTTCCGTGAGTCCGTCAGCATATCCTACGCATTACCGTAGGCTTTAGCTTTTGACTCAATCTCGCCATATAGCCCATCCGGTTAGCACCTACTCAGGAATCGACCTTCACGGGCACCCATAAGAATTTTTTTAGAAGAAAAAAATTCTTATGGGAACCCTTCACTGAGAGAAACTATATGGTTACTTCGTTCCTGATAATCATTGTTTAAGAACTTAGGTTCCTACTGTTCACCGGGGTTTCGAGTGGTGCAGACCGAAACGGATGCTATTCCGGTCACTCTACCCTTTGCCTTTTGGCGTAGCCTGTTAGTCCACTAGGCTATTTTCACGATCGCGATGATTCAAACGTAGGTTCGTTTTCACTAACCATATTCTCTTGCTAGTTGGAGTCGAAGTCTGGACTAACTTCTTACCACCGTTCATTCCCGCTTCACGGATTGATAGCTAGTCGCTACCGTGGGGAAAGTGCTTTCACCCTTGCACTTAGGGGGTTGGACTTCATCAGTTTTTATTATGTTATTCAGATTAATTATTGAATATCCCAATTATTAAACTGTATTAAGAACGATTGATGTCACCAACATGATTATCAAGTTGTCAAGGTTTTACTTTTAAAGTAAATTACCTTGCGGCTAATCCTCCAAATCCTGATTAGGATTGGTTTCTAGCCAACGAATCGCACGCAGCCCATCATGGCTAAATCCATCATTAAACCGAAAGCACTCCAGTCAATGACGTTGGTAGAAGTACAGTTATAAGCACCCGAATAATTCTTTGGTTGCTCCAGCCAATTTGTACCACCCACCCACAACCATCTGCCACTCGGTAAAGCCTTTAAATTGCGCTGCATCCGCTCCAAAAGTACGGCTTCATCCTGGGTAAGTTTACCCAACTCTACCAAACCTCTGAGAGTGCGATCGCAAACCTCTAGCCAGGATTCTCTCGTCTCCTCCGATTGTTGGCGACGACTGTAAGTCCTGAAAAATACAGGATTTGCAGCAGGGGCTGTTTCTGGAAAGTCTGCACCTTGGTGTTTTCGTTCAAGCTCTCGAACCATTTTTTTTCAGCGTTTTTTCTCTGTCAGATTAAGACTATACGCCAAATAGCAGTACAATAAAAGATTGCAAAATTTGGAAATTTACGCTAAAGCAATTAGGGAATAGGGCATGGGGCATTGGGCATGGGGCATGGGAAAATAATTTCGGTTCTCCAGTACTCCTAATTGTCAATATGGCTATTGCTCCTTGGCGATCGTACCTCGCTAGTGCTTTGAAAAAGAATCGCACTCAACCCCATTCGCGCTACTTCCAATTAGCAACTGTCCGTAATGATGGACTTCCTGCCAACCGTACGGTGGTGTTTCGCGGCTTTTTAGAGGATACCGATAAGTTAAAAATTATTACCGATTCTCGTAGCGAAAAAATTACAGAAATTCACAATCAGTCATGGGGAGAAATCTGCTGGTACTTCACCACTACCCGCGAACAATTCCGCATTGCTGGAAGAATAATAATTACTGATGTCAATCATCAAGATTCCAAATTACAAAAAGCTCGCGAGTCAAATTGGCAAGAGCTTTCAGACAATGCGCGTATCCAATTTTCCTGGGCGCATCCGGGAAAACCCAGAGCTAATCCCGAAGCTTTCTCACCACCGCAGCCAGATGCAAATAAGCCTTTGGATAACTTTTGTTTATTATTATTTGAACCTGTAAAAGTTGACCATTTACGATTGAGGGGAGAACCGCAGAATCGGACTTTGTATGTTTTGGATGAGAAGGGTGTTTGGGATGTTATGGAGATTAATCCGTAGATTAATGACCGAATTGAAAGAAATCACAATATATACACGAGGAGTTTCATCTGTAACAGGTACTGGAGGGTACGGAGTTTTACTTTTATACGAAAAGCATCGGAAAGAGCTATCAGGTCGATTAGAAAATAGCTCAAATAATAAAATGGATATTGTAGCGGCTATTAAAGGACTAGAAGCCCTTAAATTTCCTTGTAAAGTCACTATATATAACAACAATACTTATTTAGTAGATGCAATGAGTAAAGGTTGGCTTGAACGCTGGCAAGCAAAGGGATGGACTAACAGCGAAAAAAAGCCAACACCTCATGTAGAACTTTGGAAACAGCTTCTACAAATGTGCGCTATACACGAAGTATCATTTTTGTATATAAAAGCTGATTTGAAAAATCAGTATTATAAATGCTGCAATAATTTAGCTCAATTAGCA
>JBCBQE010000084.1:0-12837 GCA_039820385.1 Cyanobacteria bacterium J06635_10 | reverse complement strand
GAACAGTGAACAGTGAACAGTGAGCAGTCAACAGTGAACAGTGAGCAGTCAACAGTGAACAGTGAGCAGTGAACAGTGAACAGTGAACAGTGAACAGTGAACAGTGAACAATTAACAATTAACAGTGAACAATTAACAATTATCTAGGAACAATATATATGAATAAACCGATTATTCGTACTGAGTATTTGTGTAAATATTTTGGGAATCTTGAGGTACTTAGAAATATTTCGACAGAAATTTATCGAGGTGAAGTGGTTGCTATTTTAGGACCATCTGGTTCGGGTAAATCTACGTTTCTGCGATGTATTAATCTACTAGAAGTTCCTACAAAAGGCAAGGTTTATTTTAACGATGATGAAATTACTCTGCCTAAAACTAATATCGCTAAAATTCGCCAGCGTTTGGTAATGGTGTTTCAACACTTTAATTTATTTCCCCATATGACGGTGCTACAAAATATTACTTATGCACCCATAAAAGTGAAAGGTTTAGATAAGAAACTAGCCCAAGTGAAGGGTTTGGAATTACTAGAAAAAGTTGGTTTAGCAGAAAAAGCAGGTGTTTATCCCGCAAGACTCTCAGGGGGACAAAAGCAGCGCGTAGCAATAGCCCGTGCTTTGGCTATGGAACCGGAAATGATTTTATTTGATGAACCTACTTCTGCTTTAGATCCAGAAATGGTAAAAGATGTCTTGGAGGTGATGAGAAGTTTGGCAAATACTGGAATCACTATGGCAATAGTTACTCACGAAATGGGTTTTGCTAGAGAAGTCGCAAGTCGAATCATGTTTCTTGATAGCGGATTTTTGGCCGAAGATACTACACCCAAAGACTTTTTCACTCACCCCCAGTGCGATCGCGCTAAGCAATTTCTAGAAAAAATGCTTTAAAGACGGCAAGTTTCCTTGAGCCAATTTAATCAATACATAATTTTTATATTCGGGTAATATATACTTCATCTTTGATAAGTATAATTAATTATAGATAGCGAAGAATTACATTCCTCACACAACACTATAAGCTCTCCTCCCTGAAAAAGGTAGGAGAGCTTTTATTTTATGAGGCTATAAATATGACTACAAAAATGTGAATTTTCTATGTATGTATGCTCAATGCTGCAATCGCGATATTAAGGATTACAATACATGCATTGAGCAGGATCGGCAAACTGTTTACCATCTGGAAATAATTTTTCTTTCCTAAAACCACATTTTTGACATTTATAAATTACAGCTTTAGTTAACGTAGTTGGAGCACTGCACCATTCACAAGGTAATCCTTGAATTCGTTGAACAACATCAAAACCTGGTGTAAAACACTTTGGGCAAAGGCTGTGAATTTTTTCTAAAAGATTGCAAGTGGCTTTTTCTATATTTCTCATTCGCGTTGGATTGTACATCGCTCGCATATCAGTTTCAAGATGTACACTACCATTTAACGATTTTGTCAAACCATTATTTACTGCTTCAACCAATTCTGCTTCTGTAGTAATTCCTTTAATTATCTCATCGCTCTTTTTTGGACGCTCGTTTAACATTACAACCAAACCATGTTCGGGAAAGCCGACTTTTTCAGCAAACTCAAACGCTTGTTTTATATCCCTAACTTTCATGTGACTGTGATTAGTATCTGTCGATAATTCTTCCCCAATAATTTCTAAATTATTTTCTCTATCTATAAAGATGACAATTTCTCGATTGCAAGAAATATAAGGCAAAGAAGGGTGAGGAGCAAAACTTCCTTCGCTAGCAATCGCTAAACCTTCACCAGTAAATAAAAGTACTTTTTGAGCTTTCAATCTTGCAGCTTCTATTTGACTGCCGGAGCGCTCTATCTCTCTTGTAAAAGAACCAAATTTGTCAGTATTAAAATCTTGCGGTACTGTTACTTTGATACCTAATTCTTTCTCAAAAAGCGGAGCAATAACTCTCTCTTTTTTATGCATGGTAGCAAGTACAGCGACTCGGTTTCTAAATAATGCCTGACTATCCATAAACACAGTTTATCCAGTCAATAGTAAATCAATATAGTGCGCCGTAATCCATCGAAGCACTATATATTAATTATGCATTTATCTTCATAGTTTAGAAACACGATAAAGTTACAAATCATTGACAGCTATATAGGAATCCGGTTTGATTAATTAAATTATTTGTTGAGGTAGGGAATAGGCAATAGGCAATAGGCAATAGAAAAAAACTGTACCGAGATTTTATGCCTCAGGGCATGCTACACTGACGAAAATAAATTAGGATTCCTATATTTTGCTTTTCCGTCAAATATTGACTCAAAAAGTGAATTTTTCTGAAATAAACAATTAAAGTTAACCCCGATACAAATATCCAGTAGACTATCAGAGTTTGTTTTATTTCTATATCGTTATCAAGTTTATTGATCATCTTATACAAGAGAAATTCAATAATACAAATCTAGGCAATACCCAAGTTTTACATGCTTTCTCTAAACGATCCGTGTCTGGAGGGGTTATTTTTGATTAACTTCCTAGTTTGATTAATTATTCTTTTTCTGCAAAATATCTCAGTAAAATCTCTTAATTATTTTTACAGAAGACAAAGGAAGCTTTCTGAAACTAAACTCATTTTAGATAAGAAAAGCTTTTGAGAATTAACTACAAATCAAAATATAGGAATTTAAATCTATGGGAATTTTAATTTTCCAGGGTGTTGTAATCGCCATTGTGGCTGTAATTACTATCACTAGTTATAACGATTTAGTTAAGTATCGTAACCGCTACAAAAATGCTTATTCTCAAATTGATGTTCAATTGCAACGCCGCTACGATTTAATACCCAATTTAGTAGAAACTGCCAAAGGGTATATGAAACACGAAAAAGAAACTTTAGAAGCAGTAATTGCAGCGAGAAATTCTGCAATTAATGCTAGCAGTCGTGCAGCGCAACATCCTGGCGATCCACAGGCTATGGGACAATTGGGTAATGCAGAAGCCGCGCTGAGTGGAGCATTGAGTCGTTTGATGGTAATTTCTGAGTCATACCCCGAATTGAAAGCGGATCGATCCATGAGCCAGTTGATGGAAGAGTTATCTTCAACAGAAAATCGTATTGCATTTGCACGTCAAGCTTTCAATGATGCCATAACACTTTACAACACCAAACGAGAAGTATTTCCTAGTAACTTAGTGTCTAATGCATTTAATTTTGCTTCTGCCGATTTGTTAGAAGAAGTTGCACCTGAAGTCAAAAATGCCCCTCGGGTTTCTTTTTAAAAGTAAATTGATTCTTGTGTTACGGGCATCCTTGCCCGTGCAATTACAAATATATCAGTTAGTAAAACTTTTAAAATAAAAGAATTTGTCAACTATTAATTAAGTCTTTACTAAGTCGAATAAGAAGTGAGAAACTTTTTCTATATTATTTTTTCTACAGCAAAAGTTTTTTAAAAAGCATTTATAAAAAAGTATTTATGAATTTCTTTGAAAATCAGGATAAGGCACGCCAAAATACGCAGCTATTATTCGGGTTGTTTGCACTATCAATATTCATAATGATTGTGGCAATTTATTTTGCCGCACTGATCTCATTCCGTATGGCACCGAGAATTTGGTGGCATCCGACTTTATTCTTTTACGTATCGGTGTTGACAATAGCAGTCATTACTTTAGCGAGCTTAAGTAAAATCATTAGTTTACGCCAAGGTGGTTCATTTATTGCCGAGGAATTGGGTGGAAGGTTACTGCTTGCTGAAACTGCTAGCGAAGAGGAACAACAGTTATTAAATATCGTTGAGGAAATGGCGATCGCTTCTGGTGTTCCCATCCCTAAAGTTTATTTACTCTATGACGAACCTAGTATCAATGCCTTCGCGGCAGGGTTATCACTTAATGATGCAGTAATTGGTGTTACTCGTGGTTCTATAGAAGAATTTAACCGCGATGAATTACAAGGCGTGATTGCACACGAATTCAGTCATATTCTCAATGGTGATATGCAACTGAATTTACGCTTAATGGGCTTACTTCACGGTATTTTGTTCATTTTTATTACCGGAAGAGAACTATTACGCATTCGCAATCGGATACGCGTATTTGGTTTAATTTTGATGGCAATTGGCGGTATCGGTTTAATCTTTGGACGTTTGATTAAAGCTGCTGTTTCCCGTCAACGAGAATTCCTCGCTGATGCTTCCGCAGTGCAGTTCACTCGCAACCCAGATAGTATTTCTGGAGCATTGCAGAAACTACAACAAATGGATTCCCGGCTACTAACACCCAACGCCGAAGCCGCCAGTCATATGTTCTTCGGTAACGCCCTCAGTATACATTTTTGGGAAGATATGTTTGCCACTCATCCACCACTTGAAGATCGTATTCGTCGCGTTGGTGGAGTTAAGGTAAAGAATATTCCAAATTCATCTTATAGTTCAGTACATTCATCATCTAACAATTCATTAACAATGGGCTTCGCAGGTGGTAATTCCCCAGCTACTAAACCCGAAGAAGTCGTTTCTCAAATAGGTACCGCCACACCCAAGCATTTCGATCGCGCTCAGGAATTGTTAGCAGAATTACCCGAATCCCTGCGTTTGGGAGTGCGAGAAGCACAAACAGCAACGGCAATATTATTTGCTTTAGCCTTAGAAACTCAAAATTCTCAAACACAAGAAAAACAACTTACTTGGTTGCGTCAAGTTCAACCTGAAGAGTTAGTTGATTCAGTTTTAAGCTTAAATAAAGAAATTATTGAATTAGATTCCAATATTTATTTACCACTAGTAGACTTAACAATACCCGCCTTACGTCAACTTTCCGCCAAAGAATGTCAAAGAATCTGTAAATGCCTTCAAGGTTTAATTATTGCCAAAGGACAGGTATCTGTAAGAGATTTCGTGTTACGATTAATACTTTGGCATCGCTTGCAACCTGTAGTTGAACCAGATATCAACATTACAGTAAAATTCAACTCTATTGAAGAAATTTGGGCTGATTGTTTACTAGTATTATCAGCACTAGCACAAATTGGCGTAAGCGATCCAGATACAGCAGCTTACGCATTTAGTTCGGGTATTTTTCGACTTCCAGGTGCAACACAACAAGAAAAACCTAAAACACCACTCAAATGTAATTTTTCAGATGTAAAGAAAAGTATCGAACGTCTCCGCCAAGCTGCACCTAAACTTAAACAAGCGGTAGTTGATGCCTGCGCTCATACCGTATTGGTAGATAATAAAGTGACTGCTGAAGAAGGGGATTTATTAAGAGCGATCGCAATGACATTAGATTGCCCAATACCACCATTTTTAAATTCAAAGCGACGAAATTAACATAATTTTAATTAATAAATGTAGAGACGTAGCATTGCTACGTCTCCCATTGCTACCGCCTCCAAACGCGTATTCTAATTCCACGCTATTTTATTTATTCCGAAGGCAGAAACTCACATCCTACATTACAACTTTTACCTTTAAGCTTGCTCCTGGGGAACTTGAGAAATTTGTGCTTCCAACTTTTCTTTATCTTGACGACGTTTTTTAGCGTAAAGCTGAATAGTCGCAGCCATAACAATTACTAAACCGAAGATTCCCCAAGCCGTAATATCGGTAGGAAGACTATTTTTGAACACCGCTAACATCACAATTACTATCAACATTACCGTGGGTGCTTCATTTAGAGCACGTAACTGCTGACTACCCCATTTACATTCATCCGCTGCTAACTGCTTCATTAAACGCTTGCAGTAATGATGGTAGCCAATCAATAACACCACAAAAGCAAGTTTGACATGCAACCAGGGCTGTTTTAAAACTTCCGGTTCCGTTGATAATAAACCAATTGCCATTGCCACCGTTACCAACATTCCTGGGGTGGTAATGATGCTGTAGAGGCGTTTCTCCATAATTTGATACTGATTCTTCAATATCGTGCGTGCGGGTTCAGCTTCTTGCTGGGCTTCTACATGATAGATAAACAAACGTACTAGGTAAAACAACCCAGCAAACCAAACGACAAAACCGACAATATGAAATGCTTTAAACCAGGAATAAGCCATGAATCGTAACCTTTCTCAACTTCTTTAAAAGGGGCGACATACATATCAGGTTACGCCAAAAGCTTTTAAATAAATGCTCCTAGATGCTAGACAGATGAAGAAATACGAACTTTAATCTTGCCTGGATTAACTTTGAGGTAACGTGTATTTTTGTGTAGATATTCACTTTTACTGTTCGCTAACTTGGGTAATAATATATTTTTGTGTAGATATGCGCTTTAACTGTTGACTAACTGCTCCTTCTTCTAATATGCAATCTGAATTCAATTTTTTTCAACATTGGTATCCAGTTTCACCAGTTGAAGATATCGATCCGCAAAAACCAACCGCAGTGACTGTTTTAGGGCTTCGTTTAGTCATCTGGAAGCCTAAGTCATCCGATTATTACCGAGTATTTATAGATAAATGTCCCCATCGTCTCGCGCCTTTAAGTGAAGGAAGAGTTGACGAAAAAACGGGTAATTTGATGTGCAGCTATCATGGTTGGGAATTTGATTCTGAAGGAATTTGTACTCGCATTCCCCAAGCTGAAAATCCACAGCTTGTGAGCAAAAATCAGAAAAATCTTTGCGCAGTTACATTACCCGTTCGTCAAGAAAATGATTTATTGTGGGTTTGGCTCGATGTAAATTCACCACAATTAGCTGCTGATACCCCACTACCTCTTTCACCTCAAATCGATGCTAGTAAAGGCTTTGTTTGGACTTCTTATGTCAGGGATTTAGAATATGATTGGCAAACTCTTTTAGAAAATGTTGCAGATCCTAGTCATGTTCCTTGTGCTCATCACGGAGTACAAGGTAATCGCGAATTTGCTTCACCCATACCCATAAAAATTGTTAAATCAACAGCCAATTTAATCGAAGCAACTTGGTCGGCAAGATTCCAAGCTACCGTTACTTTTGAACCACCCTGTCGCTTAGAATATGCAAACCGTATTGGTAACGAAGGAAAACAGATCGGACTTGTTCTCTACTGCATACCAACTTACCCAGGGAAATCAAGAATTATTGCTCAAAATACCCGTAACTTCGATACAAACCTCTATCGCATCATACCTCGTTGGTGGGATCATATCAAAATCAGAAATCAAGTCCTCGAAGGTGATATGATTATTCTGCATCAGCAGGAGCATTTTCTCCAAGAAAGACAGTCGCAAGAAAGTTGGAAAACTGCTTACAAATTACCTACAGCTGCTGACCGTTTAATCATTGAATTTCGTAATTGGTTTGATAAGCATTGTCAAGGAAAACTACCTTGGAATCAAGTCGGAATCAAAGTTCCAGAAAGTTCGACATTAACAATCAATGAAAATCGTCAAGAACTACTCGATCGCTACAGACAACATACTCAACATTGTAGTAGCTGTAGAAAGGCGTTGAAGAATTCACAGCGTTTACAAGTAGTTTTTGTTGGATACTTTGCGATTATTATTTCAGTTGTTGCGACTCTTCCCGACGCACTCAGAATCAAACTTGGTTTACCTTTGATGCTCACGGGATTATTAAGTTTAGCGGCTTTTGCTTTCTTAAAATTTTGGTTAATTCCTCAATTTTACTTTCAGGATTACTTGCATCCTGATAAACTTTGAAAATAATACAAATAAATTAAATTTGCTTTATTCTAGACTCTTTATAAAAAAAAATTCACTTTAGGGATGATAGGAATGATCGCAACTTGTATCTTTTTCTTGCAGAGTGTGTGACACAAGCGTGAGATTATGAGGGCAATAATAAGACAATCAGGGTAGGGCAACAGACTGCTATTTTGACACTTACGGTCATTCCTGGATCAAATACAAGGTATTAACTTAACAACTTATAACCTTTGTTTAATCGACGCAAGTCTTGCAGTGGATCGGTTTACATTTTTAATAAAAAAACACAATGCATTACTGGGAGTACTTTTCAAAAAGTGTCGAATAAAATTCCCGACGTAGAGATAGTAAATGACGATACCTTTTTTTGAGCCAAAATAGGTGAAATATATAAGTATGAAACAATTTATTCATAGTCATCGAACTATTGATAGTTAGCATCTACAGC
The DNA here is from genome assembly GCA_039820385.1 of Cyanobacteria bacterium J06635_10. Lineage (GTDB taxonomy): Bacteria > Cyanobacteriota > Cyanobacteriia > Cyanobacteriales > Nostocaceae > Rivularia. The sequence goes on along the minus strand of JBCBQE010000084.1, from coordinate 4,763 downwards.
ACTATCATAAAAATGCTAGGTACATATTTTCAATCTAAGCATAAATACTTAAAAAATGCTTTTATAGTTTGCATTAATTTTTTCAATTTTAATGATATATGAATCATGCTTAAATAAAAAACTAAAAAATATTTAAAAAACTTGACACATGAAATTAAATCTTGAACTATATACTTAAACTGAAAAACTGAAAGCATATCAACAATTAACAATATTCAAAATTTGTAAAATTTTGTAACAAAAGTCTCATACCGATGATTTAATAATTTTTTAATAAATTCAGTCTTGAGAAAGTGACTGTGAGGTAATGCTGTCATAGTATGAAACATAAGAGTACTGCTCGCGGAGGTAAAGTTTATCGATAGTACTCCTATAAGTCAAGAACTGAAGTTAAAGAATGCTCGTGGGGTGTAACGTCTATGCCCTTAAAAATCCTTGTAGTGGATGATGACTTGGGTACTCGTCTGTCAATCGGCGATTATCTAGAACTATCTGGCTACAAAGTACTCACAGCCAACGATGGTGAAGAGGGTTTGCTGATGGTGAACAAACACCATCCCGATCTAATTGTCACCGATATTATTATGCCGCACGTGAATGGCTACGAACTCGTGCGTCGCGTGCGTCAACAAGCTCGATTTCGCCTGCTACCGGTAATTTTGTTAACAGCTCGAACTAAAACACAGGAAAGAATTTTGGGTTATCAATCTGGGTGTGACTTGTATTTACCCAAACCTTTTGAACTTGAAGAATTAGCAGCTGCCATCGGCAACCTTTTGGAACGAAGTCGAATTATTCAATCTGAATATCAACTATCGTTACAAGAAAATCTCAAAGGGAGCAACTCTATAGGCGGAAAAGATTTTTCCGATCGTGAAAGAACTAAATTACATGAATCTCTCACTACTAGAGAACAGGAAGTTTTAGAACTTTTAACTCATGGACTTTCTAATGCTGAAATTGGCGATCGCTTACATCTGAGTCCTCGAACTGTGGAAAAATACGTTAGCAGTTTGTTAAGAAAAAGTAATACTAGTAACCGAGCAGAACTAGTACGTTTTGCAATGGAGCATAATTTGGTAGAGTGAATTTTCTCCCTATGGATAAAATTTTTAACATATAAGAACATCATAGTGTAAAGACGTAAAATTTTACGTCTCTACACAAATTTGAATGATGTAACGAAATCTTGTTAATTTACGGTTACTGGAGGAGGGGATGAATTTATGGGATTGGTTTGATCTTTAGGTAATGGTTTCCAGTAGCTAGCAACTAAACCAACCATTAACCACCATAGAGTATTTACCTGAGGACGATACCATACAGTATCAACCAAACCATGACCAAGCATACCCACTAAAACCGTAATTCCTCCAATTAACCATAATCCTTGTACATTACGTTCGAGTCTCAAACGTCGTAACTGCACTAAACCAGAATTAAATGTGACAATCAAAAGCCATAGAAAACCGACAAAACCAATTAAACCAGTTTCTACGGCGATTTCTAGAAAAACTGAATAAGCACTTAAAGCTGTATAATTAGGACGTTGATAAAGTGGGTAAACTTTATTAAATGCGCTATTTCCCGGACCAATACCAATTACCGGACGATCTTTAATCATTTCGATAACAGCAGCCCAAACATTGATTCGGAAGTTGTTGCTGCTATCACCTCTACCGGCGAAAATACTTAAAACCCTTTCCCGCACGGGTTCAACAAATAATACTGCTAGAACAAATACCGTTACTAAACTGCCTAGAAGAATTGGCATCGACCAAGTACGCCAGAAGGGAGGCATATCGATACTCCACCAATACACCAACAACACTAACAGCACTAAGAATGATACTACTAAACCAATCCAACCGCCACGACTAAAGGTAAGAACTAAACAAGCACCATTGACAATAAACATGGTGAGTGCTAGGGCTTTAGTCAACCTGCTACGCCATGCAAAAATGGCGATAAAACTTAAAATTAGGGCAGGGAGAAGATAACCAGCAAGTAAGTTTGGATTGCCTAAATAGCTATATACCCTGGTGGTTTTGGATAAAGATGATGTTGGATCAACCCAAGTTGCCAGTGCCTTAGCACCAAAAAACCATTGCCGTAATCCGTAGACGCTAACAATTAAAGATATGTGTAGGTAAACGGCAATTAGCCAAGAACGAATGCGAGAAGATTTGAGTAACCTAGCACAAAGAGCAAACAGCAGTAAATATAAAGTAAGCTTTGTCCAACCTGCAAATGCTGCTTTTTTAACTGGTGATAATGATGTTGCTACAGTTGCTATTCCCCAATAGAAAAAAACAAGTAAATGTATAGGTGTAACCCCAGTAGCATTCTTAGATGCAGGAGAATCAGCTAAAGTTAGCAGCAACCAAAATCCGACGCAGGCTATAAGTAGTAAGCCTATCAATGCATTGGAAACAAAAGGAGCCAGAATATATACAAGACTTAATATTACAACTGCGATCGCATCGCCCCACTGAAGTAAAATACTAGTCTGCCGCCAAGAGCTTAAAAGCCCTACTACAAGACGATGTAGGTAGCTCGTAGTAATATATTGCTTCAGGGGAAGGGAAGATAAAGTGAATTGTTGCCAAAAGAAATCCATATAAATATTGCCGTAGTCAATTAGCATCGAGCGAAAAACCTGGACTAATAATAATGTGGTTAGTCCAAAAAAAGTAACCATATAGATTGCATTTGAAAAAATTCTAAGCAAGCAACCTCGTGCAAGAGTTGGGGGTAATAGTTTTGTCTTTAACTATCACCGCTTACCCATCACTCCATGCCAAATTACATATAATCCGAAAATTTTCCGTCGATGCTAATTAGGGATTGCTGGGAAAGCAACGAACGCTCCTATTATAGATTCTGGGATATAGAGTCAAATTTATACATCTGCAACAGCTTCAGTATTACCCAGCTCTAGCGGCAAAGAGAACACGTAGCGGTATCCTGATTCTGGCGAACCTTGAATCGTTATTTCTCCTCCGTGTAATTCTGCTAACTGACAGCTAAGTAATAAACCTAGTGTTTCGCGAGACACGCCACCGGATTGTCCTCGATCTTCATTTTCAGAGGAATCAACAGCAATTCCACCCGTTGAAGTATTCTCGGTTATTTGTAAATTATCACTTAAAGAAGACAAACTCATTGTTGGTTTTTGGCTTTCTACATGACTTTTAAAGGCTGAAGTTATATTGGATGCAACTTCGGTAGAAGATATCTGAGAAAGGCGGAAATAGGGATCTACTTCGGTTATTCCTTCTCCCAACCAAGGATGAGAAACCCAAACGGTGAGGTTAAGCATATTTTCTTTGTAAGAAACATGAATCCGCACAACACTGCCCGTAGCAGAAAGTTGAATCACGCTAAAAATTAGATGATACAAAATCTGCCGCACTTTATCTTTATCCAAGGGCAAAATGCGATTTCGTCCAGGTTCTATGGATAAACGAATATCTTGCTCGCGACGGGCTGCGGCTTCTTCTAGAGTATTGATAGCTTGCTGACAAAGCATTTCAATATCAACCGGAGCAAGATTAAGCTCGTTATTTGTATCATCCATTGCTCCTAACTCAGAAATTTCATTGACTAAGGAAAGTAAATATCTACCGCTATGCTGAATAATCTCTAGATATTCTCTTTGCTTAGTTGTCAAGGGACCGTAAATTTCCCGTCCCAAAACGCTAGCCATACCCAGCACAGATGTTAGGGGAGTACGTAATTCCTGAGTTAACTGTCCTAAAAGCTGTAATTTCAATTGACTACTAAAAACCGAGTCTTGAAAAGCTGGCGCACTGATTTTGATTTCTGAGGTAGTATCATCTTCCAATTTGTAACTTGTAGAAGAACTACTTGTCATTGGAGGCGCTTGTAGTAATCGATTGCGCTCAAATTCACTCATGCTCCAACGAGCAATAATTTGTAAAAACTCGATATCCCTAGTTATGAAATTCCGCGGGATTAAATCCATTACAGCTAATGCGCCCAAACAATGGCCTTCCGCGTCAATCAGTGGCACGCCTAAATAGGCACGAATTCCATAATCTTGCACTAGCTTACTAGCGACTAGTTCTGGATTATCCAGCTTACGAGTATCGTTAATCACTACCATCTGCAAACTTTCTACTACCTGGGTACAGAAAGATTCTTGCCGTAAGAGTTGACGGGTTTGTGCTAGTTGATTCATTAATCCTAATCTGGACAAACCCACTGCTGACTTGAACCAGTGACGCTCGTTATCTACAAACCCCAGAATCGAAATAGGCGCTTCAAGGAAGTGGGCAGCAGTTTGAGTGGCTTCTTCAAAAACCGGGATTGTTTCTGGCTGCCGCAAGCCTAGCTTCAATAAAGCTTGAAGGCGTTGCTGTTCTTGATTCTCAGGGGTTGCCCAACCATCTTTTGGACCAAACATTTTGTTTTCAGGCTCTACCATTACCGCTGCTACCTTAATTTTTCTTGGAAACTGTATTTCATGTAACCGTTGTTTCTGAGTCTTTACTATTCTTAAGCATTCCCCAAATTCACCTCAGACAAACAAGTAATAAAAATTTTTTTCCAAAGCGGGAAATTTATCCTATCCGCAAGCAGATGGGCAGACTAGTTTCCCGGCTACTTAGTTGATGCTGTAAATCTGTACCAGTTATATCTAGAGACTCTAATGGGGTTTATCGATTTTTATAGATGAAATCACGTTAGTTTCCACTTCTATATGAGTAAAAGAATTACAATAAAATAATATATCGAGG
>JBCBQE010000083.1:0-13035 GCA_039820385.1 Cyanobacteria bacterium J06635_10 | reverse complement strand
GTTTCGTGATTAATACTACGAATAAATGGAGGATCTGTTTACAACTTTTATCAATTCTATTTTAATTATGTTATTTCACAAAAGTTAATTAAAAAATGATTATACACTATCATTTAATATTATGTATTTATAAATAACAAATATTTACAAATATTTTAAACGGTTTTCATTACGAATTTACTCTCAAAGATTCTCTGAAGAGTAAGTTTTGTTAAGAATATTTACAATTAGCTGATTATACAAATAAGTAGTTAGCCGTAATTAAATATAAGATAAAACCTCACCACGCCACCCTTCGGGTATCTCCCTATGTCCTATCGGACACGCTCCGCGAACGGGCTTCACTTGCTACTGGGCGTGCGTGTTCCGTGCCGCTTTTCTTGGCTCCTCAATCCCTCTCCTTAACAAGGAGAGGGAAGCGATACGGCAGGGTGAGGTTTTATATTGCCGTAAAATCACTATTTAAATTTCAGTTTATAAGTACTAAATTTACAAAGATTTATGATTATCCACTAACTGGATAAATTCTTTTAAAATATTTATATATCTTTCCCCCGCTACATATGAGAAATCATTATGATTAGCTTCTTCTACCCATAAGGAAAGTTTAGGTGAAGGGGCTTGCTCGAATAATTTTTCGCTGTGATAAAAGGGAACAACATCGTCAAGTTTTCCATGCATTATTAAAACGGGACATTTTACTTTTGAAATTTTTTCTAAATTAGGAAATCTATCAAAGGGTAAAATTGGAAAAGGAACTTTTACTCTAAATGCAGAAATAAAAGTACTTTCGGTAATTAAACCAGCAACTGGTTTTCTTACGGCTAAATCTATCACCGAACCTCCTCCGACGGAAAATCCAAATACTATTATTTGTTCTGGTAGTATTTTTAAGTCTTTGATTAAATAATTGTAAGCGGTATCTATATCTTTGTAAGCATTTTGTTCTGAGGGTTTCCCTTCACTGGTACCATAACCGCGATAATCGTAAGCAAAGACACTAAAACCGATAGTTTTTAATTGTTCTATTGTAGGTCTAATAGTACCTAAATCTGATGCATTCCCGTGAGCGTAAAGAATTGTGTATTTAGCATTGGGATTAATCTCGTGAATTGCGGAGAGTTTGGTTCCATCTTCGCTGGTTAATTTGATTATTTCTTCGGTATCTTGATAGCTGGAAGGTTGGGGGATAAAAATAATGCTATCAGCTTGGAAATAGATATAGATTGCGAAGGTTAGGTAGATGAGGATTAGGGAGGTTATCATTCGTTTAATTGTGAAGTCACCTATTAGAATTTTTTTGAGTTTTTGTTTATTCATTGAAGCTGAAACAACTAAATTTATAGCTAACAGTAATTATCTAAACTTATATGTTGTGATTTGAGTCACTGCTATATCTGTATTAAATCACAACAAGGAACAAAATATTTTTTTGTCAAAATTTATTATGATTAAGCTATTTAGCCTACGTAAGTATATACATATTTCAACGTTTGATATAGATTAAATTCATAATAAGTTAAGGCAAATCTTCAACTTTATTTGTAATCTAATTAGTATAAATATGAATCAAGCTTTGTAATAACAATTGATTACAGCAAGCTTCATTAATAGCAGCTAAAGCATTACCTTAGCTGTAGAAATATTTTGTCAGACTCAAGGAAATATCACGTTTTAATTCGTCTTTCTAGGTAAAAGAAAGATATCTTTTGGAGTAGAAAAAATGAGTAGTAAAGCGCCGCTGTTAATTGAAGACACCAATTTATCTCATGCTTGGGGTCGTGTATTTTTGCATATTATTGATAATTGTGGTGAAGAAATTTCACCATTAGTTGTTACATTAACTGAGTTTAATGATGGTCTTCCAGATCAAGATGCAGCTATTGTAAAAGCTTTGGATGAATGTCTTACGGGTCAGAATAAAGAGACAGTTAGTAAATTCTCCGAAAGAATTTTTCCGAGTTCTATGTGGGAGCTTTTTAAAAACAATCGTCAAGAATTCTTTAGCAATTATATTCAAGACCTTCCTAATATCAAAGCTGTTGATAAAAAATATCGTCCTTGTCTTTATTTTGAAAGACTTATTGCCTTTAGTTGTGAAGCTCACAATGGCAATCAACTCGAACATATTATTTCTGAGTATAAATCACGTCCTACAGTTAGAAAAAGTATGCTTCAAGCATCTATTTTCGACCCAGCAAGAGACCATGTTCGGAATGCACAGTTAGGCTTTCCTTGTTTAGGACATATCAGCTTTGTGCCAAATAATGATGATAAAACCTTAGTTCTTAATGCTTTTTACGCAACTCAACAAATATTTAGCAAAGCCTATGGAAATTATTTAGGTCTTTGTAAGTTGGGTCATTTTATGGCTTATGAAATGGGACTAACATTTGAGCGGATGAACTGTTTTGTAGGTGTTGAAAAGTTGGATGAAAAAATTAACAAAAAGAAAATTGGTCCAAAATCACCTATCTTAACTCCACTTATAAAGGTAGTTCGCGAAGCCTTAGAATCAAAAACTGAGTCAAGGGTTCCCTTAAAAGTTTTTCAGGAGGAAAAAACTTTTAAGGGTGCCCGTCATAGAAAAGAATAAATTTGGTATTTTTCATTTTCGGTGGATAAGATAACGTTCCACATCTACAATAAAAATCATCTTGTAGGTAAAAACAATTGTGATTAATTACCATGACAGTTAAGCTTATGAGCATTCATCTTATATAGAGTAGATGCTCTTAAGTTTGTAATATGGCAATTAAATCTCAGAAACCACAAAATCTACAACTAAGTTTAGAACTTGGTAAATTTGGGGAAAAGCCAAGTAAAGCTTCACCTACAATAATTTCATCACGTCTGCCCGCCAAGCCTACGGTTGTATTCGATACTTACTGGCGTTTTGCTGCCGAACGACAAAAGATATTTTTCAAGAAGTTAGAAAATACACCCATGCCTTGGACTGATGATTCTATCCTTTCAGTTTACAAGTTTACCAATGCTTATCGAGCGAGCGATCGCACTAGCCAATACTTGATTCGTAAGGTTATCTACCGTGATGATTTACCAAAGTCTAACGAAGAAGTTTTCTTTAGAATTATGCTGTTTAAGATTTTTAACAAAATTGAAACTTGGCAGCTTCTAGAAGAAAAACTCGGTTCGATCGTTCATGCTGAATATTCTTTTCAACGCTATGACAAGGTGCTTACGGAAGCTATGGAATCGGGTAAAAGAATATATTCAGCAGCATACATTATGCCTTCAGGTGGTAAAACTCTGGGATATAGCACGAAGCATCGCAATCACTTGAAGTTAATTGAAAAGATGATGGCTGATGAACTGCCAAAAAAACTTCAAGATGCACTTTCAATGCAGCGAGGTTTCGAGTTACTGCTAGATTATCCAACTATTGGGAATTTCTTAGCATACCAGTTTATTACGGATATTAATTATAGCAAAATTACCAACTTTAAGGAAATGGAATTTGTAGTTCCTGGCCCTGGTGCGCTTGATGGTATCCGCAAATGTTTTTCTGATTTGGGTGGTCTTAAAGAAACTGAAATTATTAAGTATATGGCTGATAACCAAGAGTTTGAATTCAAGCGTTTGGGACTTGATTTTCAATCTCTTTGGGGTCGTCCTCTACAACTTATCGACTGTCAAAATCTATTTTGCGAGGTAGATAAATACGCAAGAGTTAATCATCCAGAAATATCGGGAATTTCTGGTCGAACTCGTATTAAACAGAAATATTTAGCTAATAAAAAAGCCTTCGACTTTTGGTATCCCCCAAAGTGGGGAATTAACCAAGCTATTGAAGAATATTTTGTAACTATAAGTACAAATAAATCTTTGCCAAAACACAATTCAAATCAAAGGAGTGGATAATGAACAAGGAGTGGACAATGGACTTTCGCAATTATCAACAAAAAGCCCTAAAAACTGACCAAGTTCCCAGTGGAACCCAAAACGATAAAATTGTACCATTGCTTGGTTTAGCAGGTGAAGCTGCTTCCCTATTGACTGAATATAAGAAACACCTCCGGGATGGAGATGCACACAAATTATTTAAGGATGCGATCGCCGAAGAATTAGGAGATTTACTTTGGTATATTGCTAATGTTGCAAGCAAGTTTGAACTAGATTTGCAAGAAATTGCAAAATTTAATCTGAACAAATGTTATGAACGTTGGGGCCCAAAAGGTTCAGCACAGACAGGTGTTCTAACTACAGGGTACTTCTTTGACAAAAACTTTCCTAAAAAGGAACGTTTACCACGTCAGTTTGAAGTAGAAATTATCGAGATTGGTGAGAATGACTCTGTGGAAATAACAGCATTTATTGACGGAGAACAAACAAAACTTGGAGATGATTTAACTGATAACTGCTACTATAATGATGGTTACCGCTTTCATGACGTTTTTCATCTTTCCTACCTGGCTGTTTTGGATTGGTCACCAGTAATTCGTAAGCTTCTAAAACGCAAGCGAAAAAGTAATTCTTTGATTGACGAAGTAGAAGACGGTGGTCGCGCTATAGTTATTGAAGAAGGTATTTCAGCACTTGTGTTCAGCTATGCTAAAAACCACGATTTTTTACAAGGAATTACTGAGATAGATTACGAATTGCTAAAAACTATAAAAAATATGACCGATAATTTAGAAGTTTCTCACTGTTCCTTAGGTGACTGGAAGAAAGCAATCTTGATGGGGTATGAAGTATGGCGACAAGTAGAAAAAAATAAGGGGGGAACGGTATTAGCTGATATTGATACTCAGTCTCTGATTTATCAAACAAAATAACAGTTCTGCTGAGATTTTATCCTGAATTTTGAATAATTTTCCCCTCTCCCTTAATAAGGAGAGGGGTTAGGGGTGAGGTTTAACCCTTTTGAAGATAACCTTAACCCCTCAACTCTCTCACCTTCAACGCAATACTTTCTAAAACCCCATCCAAATTTTCATACACATCATTATTCCTAAACCTGATAAATTTAATTCCTAAGGATTCAATATAACTTTGTCTTTCTCTATCATATTCAGCAGTACCTTCGTGAAAATGACTTTCACCATCAATTTCTATCGCTAGCTTTAATATAGGGCTGTAAAAATCAATGACGAATTTATCCACACTATATTGTCTGCGAAATTTACAATCTTCAATTTGTCTATTTCTGATTTTTTCCCAAATTATCTTTTCTGTTTTTGTTATATCTTGACGTAATTGTCGCCGTTTTTCTATTTGGGAGTTTTGATTATAAATTTTGGTCATTTTGATGTAATGGTTGATATTAATGGTGTTTGTATTCATATCAGCCTAATTACATTGATTTACTTTTGACATCCGTTGAATTACCTCACCCCCAGCCCCTCTCCTTGTTAAGGGAGAGGGGAGATTACCTCACCCCCAGCCCCTCTCCTTGTTAAGGAGAGGGGAGTTGGAGTTAAGCGCTATTAAGGAGAGGGGGGTTGGAGTTAAGCGCTAAAGTATTTAGCTACGGGATGATAAGTAATTATCGCCGTTGTACTTTGCTCGGGATAAATTTGTTCGCTTTCATCCATATACAAGTTAATTCTGTCAGTTTTCAACAATTCCAATTGCTTGTACTGATCTTGAATATTCGGACAAGCTGGGTATCCAAAGCTATACCGGGAACCGCGATACCTTTGCGCTAAGACATCCCGAATATTATCGGGGTCTTCGGCTCCAAAGCCTAGTTCGCGGCGGATTCTGGCATGTGTCCACTCTGCAAGGGCTTCTGCCATTTGCACTGCTATTCCGTGAAAATACAAGTAGTCTGTGTATTCATTATTCGAGAATAACTTCTGTGCAAATTCCGTAGCAACTTCACCTACTGTCACCGCTTGCATGGGAAAAACATCCATATGTCCGGTTTCTTTGGGGGCAAAGAAGTCTGCTATGCACATACGGCGCATCGATCTTTGACGGGGAAATTCAAATTCTGCAACCTGTTGGGAATGGTTTTCGGAGTTGTAGATATGTAATGTATTTCCTTCTGCTTGAACGGGGAAGTAACCGTAAATCACTTGGGGATGCAATAAGTTTTCTTCTACTACCCGTTTTTTCCAGGTTTCTAGTATTGGATATACTTTCTCTTGTAAGAAAACCTGATATTCTTCTTTTGTTTGGCTTTTTGGTTTTCTAAATTGCCATTGTCCGGCTATCAAAGCTTGTAAATCCAAGTACCAGAAAAGTTCTTCGATGGGAATATCTTCTGGTTGCAGTAATTGGGTTCCCCAAAATGGTGGTGTAGGACGTTCGGTGTCAATTTCGATTGCTTCGGAACGTTTAGTATCGATTACTTTTGGTTCTGCTGCTGCTTTTTCTTTATTCTTTTTTTCTTTCTCTGCTTTATGTCCGTTTTGAGAAGGTTCTGCTTCTGCAAATTCTCCTAGAAAACCTTTGAAATCATCCCAATCATTACCAGCTTTGGCTGGCATTAATTTCTCCATAAAATTCAAGTCGGAGAATGCATCTTTACCGTAAATTACTTTACCTTGATAGGTATTTTGACAGTCTTCATTGACAAATTTGGGAGTTAACGCCGCACCACCTAAAATGACGGGAACGGTAATTCCCTTTTCATTAAAGGTTTCTAGGTTATCTTTCATAAACGCGGTAGATTTCACCAATAAACCACTCATGGCGATACAGTCGGGTTTATGTTCTTCGTAGGCTTTGATGATGTTTTCTACTGGTTGTTTAATTCCTAGGTTAATTACTCGATAACCGTTGTTGGATAAAATAATATCCACTAAGTTTTTACCAATGTCGTGAACATCGCCTTTTACAGTAGCGATAACAAAGGTTCCTTTGGCGCTGTCTTCTGCTTCTGATTTTTCCATGTGCGGTTCTAAAAATGCCACCGCTGCTTTCATGGTTTCTGCTGATTGCAATACGAAAGGTAGCTGCATTTGTCCGGAGCCGAACAATTCACCGACGACTTTCATGCCATCTAATAAGTAGATGTTGACAATATCCAAGGGAGGATATTTTTCCATTGCTTCGTTGAGTGCGTCTTCTAAACCAATTCTTTCGCCGTCGATAACGTGCTGTTTAAGACGCTCTTCAAGGGGTAAACTAACGTCAACGCCTTTGTCACGCTTGGCGCTAACCCCTTCAAACATTGTTGTTAGCTCACCCAAGGGGTCATAAATGCAGATATCGCCGTCGAATTTACGGTTGTCGTAAATTAAATCGCGGCAAACTTTTTGGTGTTCTTCTTCAATTTTGGCAAGGGGTAAAATCTTGCTGGCGCTAACGATTGCCGCATCCATTCCTGCTGTCATACATTCGTGGAGGAACATCGAGTTTAAAACTATCCGCGCTGCGGGATTTAAACCGAAGGAAACGTTGGAAATACCTAATGCTACATGACATCCGGGTAATTCTTGACGAATGCGACGGATGGATTCAACGGTAGCTTTACCGTTTTCCCTATCTTCTTCAATCCCGGTGGAAATGGGTAGCGCTAGAGTATCGAAGAAAATTTCGTGAGCGGGGATACCGTATTCTAAAGCTTGACGGTAAGCGCGTTGAGCAATTTCAAATTTTTTATCGGCTGTTCGCGCCATGCCATCTTCGTCGATGGTACCAATTACGACACCAGCACCATATTTTTTGGCTAATTCTAATACTTTGAGAAACCGCTCTTCGCCGTCTTCGTAGTTGGTGGAATTGAGCAAACATTTACCGCCAGCGACTTTTAAACCGGACTCCATTTTCTCCCATTCGGTGGAGTCAAGTACTAGAGGTAAAGTGACGTTGTTTACCAAACGCGAAACCAACTCGTGCATATCACGCACGCCGTCGCGCCCTACATAATCGACGTTAACATCGAGTACGTGTGCGCCTTCCTTGACTTGCGATCGCGCTAGTGAAACTAATCCGTCCCAGTCTTCATCATTCAACATGGTACGGCATTTCTTAGAACCACTGGCGTTGAGTCTTTCGCCGATAATCAAGAAGGAATTATCTTGATCGTAGGGTTGAGTACCGTAAATGGAAGCAGCAGCCGGTTCAGTTTTTACTTCCCTAACTTTGGGCTTTAAATCTTTGGCAATTTCTGCTAAAGCTTGTATATGTTCCGGACGTGTCCCACAGCAACCCCCGATCGCTTGGACACCTAAGTCTTCGATAAAATGCATCAAGTGCATCTTTAATTCCATTGGCGTTAGTCTATAATGCGCTTGTCCGCCAACATTTTCTGGTAAACCCGCGTTGGGAATACAAGAAACAATAAATGGTGAATTTTCTGACAAATATTTGATGTGCGGTTTCATCAAATCGGGTCCGGTGGCGCAGTTTAACCCTAAAATATCAATGTTGTAGGGTTCGAGAATTGTCACCACGGCAGCAATTTCCGTTCCTACGAGCATGGTACCCATAGTTTCCATCGTCACGGAAACCATTATCGGACGGCGATCGCCTTTTTTAGCAAAAACTTCTTCAATTGCATTCAGTGCTGATTTAATTTGCAGCACATCCTGACAAGTTTCTACCAAAAATAAATCGACTCCTCCATCAAATAATGCTTCTACTTGTTCTACATAAGCATTTTTCAAGGAGTCGAAGTCAATATGTCCCAAAGTTGGTAATTTTGTACCAGGTCCCATGGAACCAGCTACAAAGCGGGGTTTTTCGGGTGTAGAAAATTCTGCCGCGACTTTTTTCGCTAATTCCGCAGCAGTTTTATTTAAGTAATAAGCTTGGTCAGCTAAGTCATACTCGGCAAGTACAATTGAGGTACCACCAAAAGTATCCGTTTCAATTACATCCGCACCAGCAGCCAAGAAACCACGGTGTACAGTTGCTACAGCTTCCGGTTTGGTGTGAACGAGATATTCGTTACAACCTTCGTATTCTGCACCACCAAAGTCTTCAGCGGTGAGATTCTGAACTTGTAAATTAGTTCCCATTGCCCCATCAAACACTAATACAGGGCGTTTGGGGCTTTGAAGATGTTCCAAAAATGGATGAGCCATAAAATTAAACAAAAATTTAAGTTAGCCTTAATTTATTATTTTCCCGAATTTCTTAACTTTTGTAACTATTTGATTAAATTTAAAATGATAAAGAACTACATTAAGACGGATGAAGGCTTTATCCGTTGGAGTACCGAGGAAGTCAAAGGCAATTTATTAGAAGCCTTAAAAACAGTGGTTTTGGCGGGAAAGCGTATCGTTTTACAACAAGCAGGAGAAGAGGTTGCAGCGATAATTCCCGTTAAGGAATTTGAACGCTTGGAATATTTGGAACATGAATTAGTTCCTCCTATATGGGAACCCCATGAGGAGGAATATTACGAGTATGATGGCGGAATACACTGTGTTTTACTCGATGAAATGGAAGCAGAATTTGACGATATTATTACAGAAGTTCAAGTATATAACGAATTGTTTGGTTTACTTCCACCACAAAATTTATCGGGGAAAGAGTTTGACGTTTTTGCACCCGTGGCGATTATGATGAATATCAATAAATTTTGGGTGCCGGAGTATTGGATTTATGAGAAAGATCGGCTGAAGGCTTGTCACTGAAGGAGAAGGAGACAAGCATCGCGGATTAAATGGATTACGCTGATTTCACGGAGGTTTAATTATTAAGAAGTAACAACCAACAACTAACAACTAACAACTCACAACTAACAACTAACAACTAACAACCAACAACCAACAACCAACAACCAACAACCAACAACCAACACTGATAATTAATTTAACTTGGTCAAATTTTGCTGTGTAATTTCATCTGCTGGGAATAGGGTTTCAATCCGTAATTCCTGTAGCATGATGTCATGAGGTGTACCGAGAGTTGCGATCGCTGAAAAAAAGTTGAAATTTAATCCGTCTTTAAGAAGCTCTAGGGTTAATAATGGTAAATGCCAGGTGTAAGAATTGGAAAGTTTCCACAACTGCGGAACATCTGGATATGTCAGTAATTCCTCATAAAGCTGCTTGGGTTGCTCGTTGTTACCGTTTGCGAGTGCTTCCCGATATGCTCTTTTGATCAAATTACCGCCGATTTCTTCCCAGTTGATGACAAATGGTTTTAATCCTTGGGGATGTAACATCAATCGCATCAAGTTTATTTTCCCATCGATGTAGAAAAGGTTTTGTAAGTCTTGTGAATTAATCAACCAGTTAATTAACTGTTGCGAAACAGAATTACTTTGAATCAAATTCCAGTACCTATCCATCACCAAAACTGGTGAATGTGTTTGAGACAGCATGATAAAATCCAAAGCTTTGCGAATAGGTTCAAATTCTGGGGAAGACAAATCGCTTTCGGAATAAATTGGCGCGAATCCCGCAGTTGTGAGCATGATATTTTGTTCGCGCAAAGGAATATCTAGTACTGTAGCGAGTTGTAAAATCATCTCTTGACTGGGATTTGCTCTACCCGATTCAAGAAAACTAATGTGTCTTTGAGAGACTTCGCTGGAAGCGGCTAAATCGAGTTGGCTGAAATTTCTTTGTTTTCGCCAGTGTTTCAGTAGATTACCGAAGGTTGTTTCTTGGTTTGAAGTCGATTGCATTGCAGTATCGGTAATTAAAAACGAAGCCTGCTATTACGGCAGGCTTTGTAATTTTAGCCGCACCCTTATAGGGTGACGGTAAAATAATTTCAATATCTTTATTACCTCAAAGGTAATTGTTTCTCCGGAATACAGCAATCATAATCAAAACAGCAACAATAATTTAATTTGAATCGGAGACGAAAAGTCATGTCTAACACAATTTCTCAAAATCAAGTTTCTGCATCTACTAAATTATTCTCTGCGAAATCACTTTATCTAGTATTGGTGATTATTGGAAGTATTGCACCTTGGAGTTTGTTGTTAAAATTCATTTCACAGAATGGTTTTTCTATTGAATTATTAATTCAGCAAGGGTTTACAAATTATGCTGCTTCTGCTTTTGCAACTGATTTGCTGATTAGCGCATTAGTATTTTTGTGTTTTACATTCTTTGAATTGAAGCGATTGGGTTTATCTCGTAGCAGGTTATTGATTTATATTGCTGCAACTTTTGGAATCGGTTTGAGTTGTGGATTACCTTTATTTTTATATTTCCGAGAAGGAGTTTTGGAAAAGAAATAGTAATAGGATAATTATTGAATGGTGCGTTACGGCATCTTCGTATTTATAATTTCTACCGTTACATCTTTCTTGCCGTATAAATTACTGTTTTTAGTGCATTGTTACTGGTGCGTTACGGCATCTTCGTATTTATTATTTCTATCATTAAATATTTCTTGCCGTAACACACCCTACATTATTAACAACAAATTTTAATTGAGGATAATTATTGAATGGTGCGTTACGACATCTTCATATTTATAATTTCTACCGTTAAATATTTCTAGCCGTAACACACCCTACATGATTAACAAAAAATTTTAATTGAGGATAATTATTGAATGGTGCGTTACGGCATCTTCATATTTATAATTTCTACCGTAAAATATTTCTAGCCGTAACACACCCTACATGTAAAAAATTAATAGAAAATGAAAAATCTAATATTCTATTTGGGTTTTGCAACGATTATTACTCACGAATTGGATGCAATGACGCAATCAGAATGGAAACTTTTGTTTATACTAAGAAGTCTACCAGAGGAAATCGCATCACCGACTTTTGTTATTCTTCACGTACCACTAATTGCTGCGCTTTTGTGGTTAACTAATAATGAATCTCAAGCTGTGAAAAATTGGTCACGGATTGGACTTGCTGCATTTCTTGTGGTTCATAGCGGACTTCATAAGTTATTAGAACATCATCCTGATTATACTTTTAATTCGTGGCTTTCTCTGGGGCTTATTTATGGTGGTGGTTTGCTTGGATTTGTTTATTTGATTTTGATTATGATTTCTTGGAAGGAGAAAAATACACTTGAAAAGTCTGTAAAATTAGATTAGCTTAATACATAATTGTGAACACAAAAAGACGTTGCATTGCAGTGTCTATATATTTTTTATATGATTTAATTATAATTATTTTTGGTTTTGTAGTTCCTTAACTAAAATATGTACCTTTGTAGATGGATTTAAATTATCTTCTTCTTCCTGAGTTAATACAACTCCATACTCAAAACGGATATCTTGATGAATAAAAATAATTTCAAAACTAGTTGGCTGATTTTTATATTGAGAATTTAATCGAAATGACTCCACAGGAAGCTTAGTACCAACCTGCATTTTACTCGCAGAATCCACTACCAACCTTCGTAGAGTTTGCATCCCTCGCAATAAATTACTTTTTCCTGAAGCATTAGCACCATAAATAACAGCACTAGCGAGTAAACGTAGATTATCCTTAGAGTTAGGTATAGGAAAACTGTTACTATCAAGCATGGTGTCATCGTCTGATGCTACCATACTCAAAGTTTGGCGTTTCTGAATTGAACGATAGTTTTCAACGCTAAACTCTATAAGCATTAATATGTTATTAATCTATTGATTAAAAATAATTTTACAAATAACAAAATTGTACCTATTGTCTGAATTAAAGACAAAGACACATCTACATTATCGTTTTTAGTACATTCTTACTGGTGCGTGACGGTATGTTGAAATTCTTCTGTTACAGATGATAAATTGTCGTAACCGTCACAGAACCGTACAATTTCTACTTTACAAAACTATAAATCTTCTGGGTTTCCAATCGATCGCTAAGTGAAGAAGGTAACTGACTTAATTCAAAACTTTGTCTATCTAACTGTACCTGTAGCTTACTTAAAGGATCTACTCCAGGGGAAATCAGAAATTCTAACTTTTGAATATAAGGCAGTTCAACAACTTTGTCCAGAATATTGGTAACAGCTTGTAGGTAAGGATGATCTTTTTGTTTATACCAATCCCCAGAAGCTACGTTTGCTTGATCTAAACCCAAGTGTACCGTTAAAGACGGTTTGGTAAACAAGGCTAAACCTAACGGACGGGTTTCTTCCTGCAAACGTAGCTTCTGGGGATTGGTATAAACAAAAAGATCATCCTTACCTACAAGCTGTTACCAAT
>JBCBQE010000082.1:0-13036 GCA_039820385.1 Cyanobacteria bacterium J06635_10 | reverse complement strand
CAAGTTCTTGTGAAAATTCGTCATCCGAATAATATCCAATTTCCTTTAATTTTGGATGATTTGCTCCAAAATATATCTATAGCAATATAATCATAGAAAATTGATTAAAATAGGTCAAATTCCATCCATATCTCAAGCGAAATATGGAAAACTGCCAGATTTCTGTTAATTTTTACTTATGTGAAAGTGACGGGCACCCATAAGAATTTTTTTCTTCTAAAAAAATTCTTATGGGATCCCTTGACGCATTTACGTCAATATCCGCTTTGCGATGTAATCTCTTCAGATAGTGCGTCATTGCGAATTTAGAATTTAGAATGAAGAATTTAGAATTATTACTCCATCGATGAATCGAGGGGCTTGAAAATAAGGAAAAATTTTTTTTATTCCACGGATAAATCCGGGGGCTTGTATCCGATTTTTTTTGGTCACAATCACAATTTCGGCGTTGCTGAATCGTAATATGAAATTATGATTTCACATTGCAGAAGACGTAACACTGTTACGTCTCTACACAGGTTTCATGTTTTTGACAAAATGCAATAAATGCAATTCATAGTTTAATTCAGCAACGCCACAATTTCTGTTTGCCAATGTTTATTTATACTTTAATCAAGTCATCAGCCTCAGAATAAATAACTATTGTTAGCAATTCCTCACTTTTGATGAGAGTAAAAATTACAGTTTTATCTAAAACAATTTATGTGTATCATATCAATATCTAATAACTATTAAGGTGTCTCTCTGCTTGACATATCAACTTTTTTTGAAATAATCTATTGACATAGAACGTGTTTCAAATTTTAGGTGCTAACGTGCCGGTAAAAGGTATGGACTCAAGTTTAAAACAGGATTCGCGCCTAAAGTTCTTAGGCAGTCTTTGTAAGAGAGAAGCGGTAGCAGAAGGTATCGGAACATTTTGCTTAGTGTTTGCGGGTACTGGAGCAGTAATGGTGAATACGATCGACAATGGTAGCGTAACACACTTAGGTATTAGTTTTGTCTTCGGTGCCGTAGTAGCAGCAATGATTTATTGCTTGGGACATATTAGCGGCGCACATCTAAATCCGGCGGTAACTTTAGCATTTTGGACGAGCGGCTTTTTTCCGAAGCGTTTAGTGATTCCGTATATTTTTGCACAGATAATCGGCGCAGTATCGGCATCAGCTTTTCTTTTAATTATTTTAGGAAAGATTGCCGATATGGGTGCAACTTTGCCATTAAATGGTAATTGGTTGCAATCTTTTGTATTGGAATTAGTACTCACATTCATTTTGATGTTTGTTATTTTCGGTTCTGGACTTGACAAACGCGCACCTGTGGGTTTTGCTGGATTAGCGATTGGGTTAACAGTTGCTTTAGAAGCAGCTTTCATGGGACCAATTACTGGTGCAAGTATGAATCCGGCACGTTCTTTCGGCCCTGCTTTAGTGGGAGGCATATGGCAATATCATTGGTTGTACTGGGTAGCGCCAATTATGGGAGCCCAATTAGCAGCGATTATTTATCGATACCTTTCTAACGGGTTTCGGGATATTAAATAATTGAATGCGTCTGTGCCTAAGGGAAAGTGGGAAGAAACTGATGGTCCGATCAAATATTAGTAATTATCTATATAAATAGAAAAATTATTCAGAAGTTAATTTTAATTTAGTAACGTTAAATTATCTTTTATATATTAACCTTATTATGTTGAAAGTATGTAAATACTTAATGGTACTAGGGTGTAAATTATGGATAATTTTGAGCATAAACCAAGAATACTGTTTTTATACGGTTCTCTGCGAGAGCGTTCGTATAGTCGTTTGTTAGCAGAAGAAGCTGCAAGAATTATTCAAGGATTCGGTGCAGAAATAAAATTTTTCAATCCACGGGAATTACCGATTCGCGGTAGCGTCCCTGAGACACATCCCAAGGTGGTAGAATTGCGAGAACTGAGTCAATGGTCAGAAGGTCAAGTTTGGTCATCTCCAGAAATGCATGGTAACATTACTGGGATCTTGAAAAACCAGATTGATTGGATTCCTTTAAGTATAGGAGCAATTAGACCGACTCAAGGAAGAACTTTGGCAGTAATGCAAGTAAGCGGTGGTTCTCAGTCTTTCAATGCTGTGAATTCGATGAGAATTTTAGGACGTTGGATGCGAATGTTTACAATTCCCAATCAATCTTCAGTTGCTAAAGCTTACCAAGAGTTTAATGAAGATGGAACGATGAAAGATTCCCCTTATCGGGATAGGGTAATTGATGTCATGGAAGAATTGTATAAATTTACCTTGCTATTACGTGACAAAGTTGATTATCTTACAGACCGTTATAGCGAACGTAAACAAAAAGCTACTCAGGAAATAAAAATTTAATTAAAAACAAATTGTAATTATATTATTACTGATTTTAACATTAATCTGCTTCAACACCATTTATGAATAGCAGAAGTTCGATCAATTTTAGGCGTTGCCTCGATAAAGTATAAATGGCTATTACCTAGAGGTAAAAAAGCCCAAAACATCGTTCTTAAATGATCGCGAAAATGTAAATTTATACGGGAGCATGAGGCAACTGCTTTTAACGGCGGAAAATCTAAATTCCTTGATCCTCAAACCCCCCTCAATGAAACATGGGAACAATCCAAAACCATCCATATCAAATCCCAAATTCTCTCACCCATTTATTAATTATCGGCGGTAGCGATGCAGGCATTAGTGCCGCTTTAAGGGCTAGAGAATTAGACTCTACCGTTGCTGTAACAGTAGTCGTTGCCGATAATTTTCCTAACTTTAGTATTTGCGGTATTCCCTTTTATCTCAGCGGTGAAGTTGCTGACTGGCGTAATTTAGCACATCGTACAGCAGATGAAATTACTCAGACAGGAATTAATTTATTAGTTAATCATAGAGCAACAAGTATTGATGCTCAGAAAAGAAGCGTTGAGGTTGTTAATCAAGAAGGAGAAATCAAATATTTAAATTACGATAAATTGATTATTGGTACCGGTGCAGTACCAGTAGAGCCTCAATTAGAAGGATTGCAATTGTCGGGAGTATTCTTGCTGCATTCAATGGGCGATAGTTTTGCAATTCACCGACATTTAACCGAGAGCGAACCAAAATCCGTTGTAATTATCGGTGATGGATATATCGGTTTGGAAATGGCAGATGCCTTGACTCATCGTGCTTTAGAGGTGACAGTAGTAGGGCGATCGCCAACTGTGATGAGAACTGTTGACGGAAGTATTGGCAATTTGATTGCCTCGGAATTACAAAGTCGTGGGGTTGAGGTAGTTAACAGTGTTGAGGTTAAAACTATCAAAGAAAATGGTAAGCAATTGGTAGTTGGTGGCACAAATGATTTTAGTAAAAATACAGATATGGTGATAGTTGCCGTAGGAGTGCAACCTTTAACCGAATTAGCTCACAACCCAGGGTTAAAGACAGGGAAGAAAGGTGCAATTCAAGTTAACCGCAAAATGGAAACCAATGTCTCCAATATTTATGCCGCAGGAGATTGTGTAGAAACTTGGCATCGCTTGCTTGGGGAATATATTTATTTACCTTTAGGTACTACAGCACATAAACAAGGTCGCATTGCGGGTGAAAACGCGGTAGGTGGAAATCAAGAATTTGCCGGTAGTTTGGGTACTCAAGTCGTAAAAATATTTGACTTAGCTGTTGCCCGTACTGGCTTGCGCGATTCTGAAGCCGAAGCTGCCGGATTTCAACCTTTAACTGTAGAATTTGAAACTTGGGACCACAAGGTTTATTATCCCGGTGCTAATAAATTAAGAATTCGCGTTACCGGAGATAAGAAAACTCGACAGCTTTTAGGTGCTCAAATTGCCGGACATTATCAAGGAGAAGTTGCAAAACGAATTGATATTTTTGCTACTGCAATTTTTCACAATATGAAAGTTGAAGAATTAAGTCAATTGGACTTAAGTTATACACCACCTTTAAGTAGCCCTTGGGATCCCATACAAATGAGCGCTCAAGCATGGATAAGAAAATTGTAGATTTTTGATATTTTTTTGATTATTTATCTCAAATTGTGATACATTCGGCTTTGATAATTCAAATTTTTTTGAAATAATGAGGTGCCAACCTTCGATGACTTCCTTCCCGCTCTTATGGTTAACGGCGTTAATTGAGTGAGGGAGGGAGAAATTTATACAGGTAATCTTAGACCGTGATCGGAGTAATTATTGATAATTTTTTAAGCAAAAGGTGGTGAATCAAGGTTTACTTTGTAAAAAAAACTAAAAATGATGAATAGGTAAAAACGAATTCTGCAAAAAAAGGTGTTTCAACCATGACAATTCGTGTTGGTATTAATGGCTTTGGTAGGATGGGACGCTTGGCTTTAAGAGCTGGTTGGGAATGTTCAGAGTTAGAATTCGTTCATATTAATGAAGTTAAGGGTGGAACAGCCGCAGCTGCACATTTATTGAAGTTTGATTCGATTCACGGAAAATGGGCAACAGATGTAGAAGCAGAAGGGGATAAGATTCGGATTGAAGATAAGTATTTAAGTTTTAGTGAATATAATACCCCGGGCGTTGTCCCTTGGAATGAATTGGGGGTTGATTTGGTGCTTGAGTGTTCTGGAAAATTCCGTACTCCCCAATTACTTGAACCTTACTTTCAACGTGGAGTGTCTAAAGTAATTGTGGCTGCACCGGTGAAGGAAGGAGCTTTGAATGTAGTTATGGGTGTGAACGATTATCTGTATGAACCACAGAAACATAATCTGCTCACAGCAGCTTCCTGTACAACCAATTGTCTAGCACCTGTAGTTAAGGTAATTCATGAAGGAATAGGTATTCGTCATGGTCTAATTACAACCATTCATGACGTTACAAATACCCAAACAGTTGTAGATGCACCTCACCAAGATTTGCGTAGAGCTAGAGCTAATAACTTGTCTTTGATTCCTACAACCACTGGATCTGCTACAGCGATCGGATTAATTTATCCAGAACTCAATGGTAAGTTGAATGGTTTAGCTGTAAGGGTACCTTTACTAAATGCTTCCCTTACAGACTGTGTCTTTGAAGTAGTACGAGGCACAACGGTAGAGGAAATTAACGGTCTTTTTAATTCAGCTGCCAAGGATTCACTCAAAGGTATTTTAGGCTATGAAGAGCGTCCTTTAGTATCTGTCGATTACAAAGATGACCCACGTTCATCTATAATCGATGCTCTATCCACAATTGTCGTAGACGAAACTCAGGTGAAAATTCTGGCTTGGTATGATAATGAGTGGGGTTACGTGAACCGCATGGTTGAACTTACACAGAAGGTAGCACTAAGTATGACAGAGTAGTCATTGCTTGATTCTTTA
This sequence comes from Cyanobacteria bacterium J06635_10, assembly GCA_039820385.1. Lineage (GTDB taxonomy): Bacteria > Cyanobacteriota > Cyanobacteriia > Cyanobacteriales > Nostocaceae > Rivularia. Next base: position 7,699 of record JBCBQE010000082.1, on the reverse strand, counting down.
TTCTTCATACTCTATTCCCTAGTACTCTCACAAACGAAAATTGCTGGGGTTTGCGTAGAGAGGGGGAAGAGGGGGAAAAGGGGGTAGAAAATGAATTTTTTGTTCTCGTCATTAAGCCGGCGCAAAGTTAACTTGGTGAACTACTAAATTAAATATGACTACCACAATATCAAGCGGTAATCTAAAAAACTACATACTTGTTACACTAGCATATTGGGGCTTTACAATTACCGATGGTGCTCTGCGGATGCTGGTATTGCTGTATTTCAATAACATTGGCTATACTCCAATTCAAATTGCATCCTTATTTTTATTCTATGAAGTCTTTGGCATCGTCACCAACTTTCTTGGTGGTTGGATTGGTTCTCAGTTTGGACTAAAATTAACTCTCTACAGTGGTATTGGGCTACAGGTATTTTCCCTCATAATGCTTTCTGGACTAAATCCTAGTTGGCCTGAGTGGTTAGCAGTGTTATTTGTGATGATAGCTCAGGCGTTTTCTGGGATTGCAAAAGATCTCACCAAAATGAGTTCCAAGAGTGCTATTCGTTTAGTAGTACCCCAAAATGCCCAATCTTCTTTGTTTAAATGGGTTGCAATACTCACAGGTTCCAAAAACGCTCTCAAGGGTATTGGTTTCTTTGTAGGAAGTGCTTTACTATCTCTATTTGGCTTTATTAATACTTTGTGGATTATGGCTACAGGGCTTTTCCTGCTGATGTTCACAGGGCTAATGTTACCGAAGGGGATGGGTAAAATCAAGAACAAAGTCAAGTTTAGACAGCTTTTTTCTAAAAGCAAAGAAATTAATATTTTATCTGCCGCCAGATTCTTTCTCTTTGGTTCTAGAGATGTCTGGTTTGTAGTTGGACTCCCAGTATTTTTACGTAGTATATTAGGTTGGTCTTTTTATCAAGTAGGTGGTTTCTTAGCTATTTGGGTAATTGCCTATGGTATAGTTCAATCTTACGCACCAGTATTGTTAAAAAGATTTGGTTCTGGTCGTCCTCCCACAGCGTCAACCATCCAGTTCTGGACTTTTATATTGACTGCAGTTCCAGCAGCCATTGCCATGGGCTTGAATTTGGGTATCGAACCTAACACTGTAATTATTGGTGGTTTGTTACTGTTCGGTCTTGTGTTCGCTTTCAATTCTGCAGTACATTCTTACTTAGTATTGGCATTTACTGATGATGACAAGGTAGCATTGAATGTGGGATTTTACTATATGGCAAACTCTGCGGGAAGATTAGCTGGTACGGTATTATCAGGTGCAGTTTACCAGGTTTTTGGCTTGGTTGGGTGTTTGTGGGTTTCGATGTTATTTGTGCTTTTCGCAGGATTAGTTTCTTTGAAGTTGCCTAATCCCAAACCAATTTAATCTCTGAATTCTGAATATATTTATACTGCGATCGGGAACGCTTTATATGACAATGAAAAAAGTAATGTTCGTCTGTAAAAAGAATTCTCGCCGCTCTCAAATGGCAGAAGCATTCGCTCGTAGTCATGGAGTTGGTAAAATAGAGGTTACTAGTTCGGGTTTAGAAGCGAGTTTTGTAGATCCCAAAACTGTAGAAATTATGTCTGAGATCGGTATCGATATCAGTAAGCAAGAATCGAAGCCTTTGAGTGATTTTAATCCAGAAGATTATGATGTGGTGATTTCCTTATGCGGTTGTGGTGTCAATTTACCTCCAGAATGGGTGGTAAGAGAAGTATTTGAAGATTGGCAATTAGACGATCCCGAAGGCGAAGATATGGAGACATTTCGCCGGATTCGCGAGGAAGTAAAACAAAGAGTAATTAAATTGATTGAAGATTTAAGTTAGCGGTACGCAATTTTTTTTGAGAAACCCGGTTTTTTCCACAAACCGGGTTTGCGGAGTTTGTACCTTTTAGTAATTAATTTAATTGGGAGCATCCCAATTTTTCAAAGATATTTTACCTCACACCCTTAAAGGGTGCAGTTACATTTACAAAGCCCGTCTTCACAGGCGCTTGAGAATTCTTAGCCCGTGAAGACGGGCTTTGTTTTCGTAGCCCCAGGCTTACAGCCTGCGGGCTTTTCTATACCGTATTTCTCCCGTTGAAGAAGTCCTAATAACAATATTCCCAAGGGGGGAGAGTGGGTATAACTAATATTTAATTCTTAACTGATAACTGTTAACTGTTCACTGCCATGGTACTGTTAAAAAACGTATTTTTGAGCAACTTTCCAGTAACGAGAAAATCGTTTTAAATCGATAAAACCGTCATATTCAAAAAATGGATCCACTTCAAATATTTCTAACTCTTTTGAAGCTTCAATTTTGTCACAAATACTATCAAAACGTGGACTTGGACTATCTGTAGTAACAACTTTTTTCGCATTATGTTCTTTTGCAAAAGCTAAAATTTCCTTCGCCACATCACCACGACGAATCACAACAGGTAATTCTAGCAAGCATTCGTAAATAAAAGTAATGCGTTTCAGGCTAATTTGCCATTCTTCTAATAATGTATCGTCCCAAACCCAAATAGCAGGAGTATTCGGGTATTCATCGAGAGCCGGGTTTTTCGGACTTAGACAGTCCCCATGTACCCAGATTATTTCATTACTCATGCTTGATGTAGAAATTTTAAATTTTAAATTGTGAATCCATTAAAAGTCAATATTAAGATAGAAATAATTGATAATTGATAATTGATTATGAGTACCACATCGACGATTGTTAATTTACCACCTCTTGAAAATGGCGATCGCCTGACAAGATATGAGTTTGAACGTCGCTACCAAGCCATGATACAGATTAAGAAGGCAGAATTAATCGAAGGAGTTGTTTACGTGGCTTCACCTGTACGTGCGTCAAAACATGGTAGACCTCATGCTGCTATTATTGGTTGGTTAATGGTTTACAAGTCAGCGACACCTAAAGTTGATGTACAAGATAATGCTACTCTACGCTTAGATGCCGATAACGAACCGCAACCAGATGCTTTATTAAGAATAGAAGCGGAAGCCGGTGGTAATTCTCGTATTAGTGAAGATGATTATATCGAAGGCTCTCCAGAATTAATTGCAGAAATTGCTGCTAGTAGTGCTTCTTACGATCTCAATGACAAGCTTAATGCTTACCGCCGCAACGGGGTTAAGGAATATATTGTTTGGCAAATGTATGAAAACCGTTTGGACTGGTTTATTTTAAAAGAAGGTCGTTATATTTCCTTAGAAGCCGATGAATCAGGTATCATTCGTAGCGAATTTTTCCCGGGTTTATGGTTAGCTGTCAATGCTTTGCGAGAAGGTAATTTAGCTGAAGTTTTAAAAGTTTTGCAGCAAGGTTTGCAGACGAACGAGCATCAAAAATTTCTTCAACGATCGTAGTCACAAATATTGAATAGTGTAAATAAGGACATAGATTACATAATATTCATCTGTATGTTAATTCTAGATTACTTCTAGACATAGGTTTTAGCTATTTAATAAACAAGTATCTCAAAAGATAAGTATATAAAATATTCAGTAATAAATAACGATTTATAATAATCTGGTCGATCGTATTGCTTTTGCCGCTACCTCAAGATAAAAATGGGACTATTACTTAGTGGGTGCTTAATAAAAGATATTTTGCTGGCCGTTCAAAAAAAAATTGGGGAGTATTAATTAATGCCATTAGCACAAGAAAAAAAGGTAATGACTGAAGAAGAGGTAGCGAAGCTATGGGAAGCATTCAAAGTATTTGATGCCGATGGTAGCGGTGGCATATCCACAGAAGAATTGGGGCAAGTAATGCGATCGCTAGGGCAAAGTCCGAGCAATACCGAATTGCGCGATATGATCAAAGCTGTGGACGTTGACTTATCAGGTATTATTGATTTTGAAGAATTCAAAACCTTGATGGTGTCAACGCAAGGCAATCGCAAAAGCCGCCTCAAGTTGGCATTTAGCGTCTTTGACGAAAATGGTAGCGGCCAAATTACCACAAACGAACTCCACAACGTCATGAGTCAGTTTGGACTCACAGATAAAGAACTTGATGAAATGATTAAAGAAGTCGATAGCGATGGCGATGCCTCAATTGACTTTGAAGAATTTATGAAACTGGTTCCAGAAGAATCAGAAATTACCACCGGCTACAAAGATTTACCCATTTCTGTTACCAGTAACTCAGTAAACGATACAACCACAGTCACTTCAGGTACAGCCACGGTTACTGATAAAAACATTGTATCAACCACTACTGTAAACCAGAAGGAAAACAACAGCGACAATCCTGAAGTAGCACGCCTCAAAAAATTGCTGGCGCAACACCCACAAGAGCAAAAAGAACGCGCCACCTCCCGCTTACAAATGCAGATTGGTTTGTTTCGCTTGATCCAGGGAGCCGCTTACCGCTGCTTCCGCGAGAGTTTCTCCGCCAACCACGAAACCCACCTGCGCGTAAGAGACTTACCCTATAGAATTACAGACTTTGTAAAATTTGTGCAGTGCGCGATCGCACTTTACAAAGGGTTAGATATTGTAGAAGAAGCTTGCTACCCTCTGTTAGATGCAGTAGTTGAATCAATCGAAAAAGAATACGCTAGACTCACTCAACGCATTCAGAATTGGAACACCATTGAAAAGACACCCGAGATGCTTGCCCGGGATAAAGCGATGCAGGAAGCACGCCGTAAATCTACTTCTGTCAAGGAGAAGTTTGCAGCGGGGGTTGAATTCGCCATTACTTTGAAGAAAAAGCATTTCAGCTTTCGCGATATCGCTTCTGGGGTGCTTGCTATCAATGAACTCAACCGTTTGCGGCAGATGGAACTTAATGCAGAATTGGCTCCACCTGCCCCTAAATCAGCAGGGGATACCAAAGATTATCTCAAGCAGTGGAACCGCGTTATTCTCGAATCAGCTTCTGAAGAAATAGACGGTGCAATGATGCCTGTGGCTTATTGGTATGAAGAATTTATGCCCAAGCTACTAGCTGCTTTCAGTGTTAGCACTGCTGCAGACATCCAAAGCAACACCGTACCTGATGAAGCAGCTTTGATGCAGTGGTATGAGGAGACTAAAACAGCAGGAGAATTCGAGCGCTATGGCGCGGATGTGGCACAGAACTTTTCTCAATGCACTCCCAAACAAAAACTGACAGTTAAGCAGGCATGGGGTTTGACGCATCACTACCTCAATGGCGTACAAAAACGGCGCGAGCGTCAAGAAGCTGGGCGCGAGTCAGGGGCGCTTTCGCAATATGTCGCATTCATTGATGTCTATTTGGCACGGAGTGATGTCAAGGATGCCGGAATGCGGGTTAGTTTTCCTTATTATATTGGCCCTGCTGTGTGGCGTTTCTTCCACACCACCCCTGAGATTTTGTGTACTAAACCACTTGAGGATCAAAAAGCCCTGGTGGCAGTTTTCCAAGACTTCTTTAAACTGTTTGCCACCATGTATCCCTGCCCCTACTGCCGTCACCACCTGAATGTGTATGTGGTGCAGAATAAAGAAGTGGATATGTACCCGGTGGAGTATCTTTTATTGGGAAGGGATCCACAACTGAATGACTTTGAAGTGTCCATGGAAGCCAAGTTATCTACAGTTGTAGATGGTGCTAGCCTGCGTTTATTTTTCTGGAAGCTACATAACACAGTTTCTTCATCTATTGCTCGCTCCGAGGAGTGGTATCACAAGGATGAGAAAGCTTTTTACACTACCCGCTACTGGCCGAGTTTGGATTCGGAACTTGCACGCAGCAAAGCTCTGAAACATCTGAGCATCTCCGTCGATCGCTTATACCGCCTCTATGGGATTCTGAAACCAGCATCGCGCTTGGCAGGAGTAAGAGCAACTCTGCAAAAGTTGTTGGAGAAAGGCGATTCCTCAGAGATTATTGAGGCCTGTACTCTAGCTGAAGATTATATCAAAGAGTTGGAATCATCTGTAATAGAAGGACAATTTCTTCAGGAAACCTACCGTTTCGATCCCGAAATTGTCGATGGAAGCCCCCACTTTTCTCCTGAAGAGGAAGAGTTTGCTCGCAGTGGCGTATTTGTAGAAGTTATATAAACAAGAGAAAGTAGTACTGATTTTTCGGTACTACTTTTGGAATTTGTACTAACCAACAAAACCTGTAATCAGCAGCGGAATTACTATCAAGGCAAACATAATAAATACCACAGTGGCGGGATCTATTTTGATGGTATTTTTATCTTCTTGGCTCATGTCACAGATTGGGGGAAAATAAATTATATAAATTCAGCTTACCCTTATAGCTGTTTATTTCTCAATCCTCCTCGGGGAAGTAATGTCAATCCAAGTTTATGGTATTCCTAACTGCGGTACTTGCAAAAAAGCTTTTGTGTGGCTGCAAAATAATAATATTGACTATGAGTTTATTAATACTAAAGAAAATCCACCCAGTAAAAAAATGGTTGAAAACTGGGTAAAAATTTTGGGTTCCAAACCAATGCGAAACACTTCAGGACAATCTTATCGGGCATTGGGTGAGGAAAAGAAAACTTGGACTGATGAGCAATGGATAGAAGCTTTCGCAGAAGATGCTATGTTACTCAAACGTCCGTTGTTTGTTAAAGATGGTAAGGCTGTTTTGGTAGGGTTTCGGGAGAAAGTTGAGGTGATACGGGAAAAATTGGAGTAGGTTATGTTGATAACCGTGAGTTATTGACACTCCCCGGTCTAAAGACACGGAGATTCTCGGTTCCACGAGCCCACTTAGATTAGACCCCATTACTTCACTCCAACCCTCTCCTTAATAAGGAAAGGGTTGGGGTGGGATAAAGCAGAAATTATAACTGGTTAATTGGACATGATATTGTTAGACAATCGTCCCTATTGGCAGAGTTATAGGTTCGAGAGGTTAAGGTATAGGTTCAAGAACAGGTAAGGGACCAGGAAGAGGTAAGGGACCAGGTACAGGGTCAGGAAGAGGTAAGGGGTCAGGAAGAATAGGTCCAGGCTCGAAAATCAAACTATCCATAGGTACAGCCTCTATGGCATTAATATTCTCGGTTGAAGTTTTAAATGTACCCATTACGTCAAAATCAGTGTCCCACAGATGTCCACCGTGTTTCAAGTAGTTACTACTACCTGTGTTTTTATCGTAAACAAAAATCTCACCTCCATCTAGAAAACCTGTTCCATTTAAATCAGTTCTTTCGATGGGATCGACACTGAAAACAATTCGATTTCCAGATACCATCATGGCATCTAAATTCAGGTAGCCTAACAATAAGTCGGCTTCTAAATCAGTAACATTTCCAACAGCCTTGGCAATTTCTTCCCTGGTGAATATAACATTATTGCTGCGATCTAGAACTGCTCCAGAAACAACCCCACCAGAGAGAGGATCGTATGTAACATCTCCGTAGACAGAGTAATAAAAAGCATCTGATATATTGTTAGGTCCCCACAGTTCTAGAGCATCTACATCGTGAACTCCCCGATCGATTTTTGGGCCTGGTGCATCAATATTGTTGTTATTAGCCCAAATACCACCTGTGGCAACATTGGGTCGTTCAAAGAATATTTTGTTATCAAAGGTGGTTGAGAATACCATTGCAGCCTTGTCACTGATAAGGCTATAAAAATAAGCATCACCAGGGTTAGCCATAGCATCTACTTGACCAGAAGTACGAAAATCGAAGCCATCTTGTGTCGCACCTGTGCCATCCCACAATAATGTCTGTCCTGGATCGGGGAATCCATTGG
>JBCBQE010000081.1:0-13063 GCA_039820385.1 Cyanobacteria bacterium J06635_10 | reverse complement strand
CCCCATTTTTTAAGGTTCCCGGAACGTGACTGGTTGAGAGAGGTTTTCCCATATTTTCATAGTTTTCCGGAACGCGGGTGTATAAGAAAACCTACAGCACCTTGCAGGAGGTACAGCCTTAAAAATTCTTGTGGTACGGGCATCCCTGCCCGTCACACACCCGAAAAAAATGTCACAGGTTGATGGTGCGTGACGGTAATTTCAAATCTTGGATGTTATGGGTGGTAAATTATCGTAACAGTCACACACCCGAAAAAAATGTCACAGGTTGATGGTGCGTGACGGTAATTTCAAATCTTGGATGTTATAGGTGGTAAATTATCTTAACCGTCACACACCCTACAAGAATAAGAAAAATAGTTCCGACTACTGATTGGTGCGTTTGATTAATTTTAACGGTTTTATATTCTGTAGTGTGAGCATCTTGTTCGCTAGAAAAAAATAACCCATCATAACCCGGATGGTGTGTGACGGTAATTTCAAATTTTTTCGTTATAGGTGTTAAATTATCCTAACCGTCACACACCCGAAAAAAATGTGACAGGTTGATGGTGCGTGAGGGTAATTTCAAATTTTTTCGTTATGGGTGTTAAATTATCCTAACCCTCACACACCCTACAAGAATAAGAAACCAACAACTAACAACTAACCACCAACAACTAACAACTAACAAGTTAATATATGCGTATTTTATTTTTACACTCTAATTTCCCGGCTCAGTTTCGTCATTTAGCTGTAGCTCTGGGTAAAAATCCGAAGAATCAAGTTGTTTTTGGTACTACTCGTCGTGAAGGTTCCCTAACAGGTGTTTCCAAAGCTATTTATAGTTCTACTAGAGAAGTTCGTCCTGAAACTCACCATTATGTTAGACCTTTAGAAAAAGCTGTTCTTCAAGGACAAGGTGTTTATCGTTTAGCCGAGGAATTAAAGCAAAAGGGTTTTATCCCAGATATAGTTTACGGTCATTCGGGTTGGGGTCCAACATTATTTATCAAAGATGCTTTTCCTAAAGCCACCTTGCTTTGTTATTTTGAATGGTTCTATCAAGCACATGGTTCCGACGCTGATTTTGACCTTACAGATCCCTTAACTGCTGACGATGAAGCTCGCATTCGGATCAAGAATGCTCCAATTTTGATTGACTTGTACAGTTGCGATCGCGGTTTGTCTCCCACCAATTGGCAGCGCCAGCAGTTTCCCCCGGAATACCGCAGTAAAATTACTGTAAACCATGATGGTATTGATACAAAATATTTTAAACCACAGCCAGGAGCAAAGTTAGTTTTACCACGGATTAATCTCGATCTTTCTGGTGTAGAAGAAATTATTACTTATGTTGCACGGGGTATGGAACCTTATCGAGGTTTTCCACAGTTTATCGAAACTGTTGCAAAAATCCAACAAAAACGACCGAATTGTCATGTGGTAATTGTTGGAGAAAACAGGGTAGCTTATGGAAAACAGCTTCCGGATGGTCAAACTTACAAAGACTTGATGCTTGAAAAAGTACCGCTAGACATGAGCCGAGTTCATTTTACAGGTCTACTGCCTTATAGTGAATATCTGCAAGTATTACAAGCTTCCTCGGTTCACATTTATTTAACTCGTCCTTTTGTTTTATCTTGGTCAATGTTGGAAGCTTTATCTACTGGTTGCTTAATAGTGGCTTCAAACACAGCACCGGTAACCGAAGTAATTGAAGATGGTGTCAACGGTTTGTTAGTTGATTTCTTTTCACCTCAAGAAATATCCAACCGTGTTGAAGAAGTACTAAAGCATCCCAACAAAATGTCTTCAATTCGAGAGAAGGCGCGAGAAACTATTTTACAAAAGTATGACTTAGCGCAGTTGTTACCAAAGCATTTGCAATGGATACAGCAAGATTTGAAATCATAAATTATTTCGATCAAAAAATTACTGCTGTTAGGGCAACATCCTGACTGCGAAGATTGTTGTTTCCAATAGCAGGTAAATACTGGTCTTTTGTATCCAAAGGGTTTGGACTGCAAAACCGCTGTAACCGCGTCGCTAACTTAAGTGCATAAAAAAGAGGTCTTCTCTGACCTCTTCGCAACTCCCTAAAATGATATGATGATATATGGTTTATTTTTGATTTATTTTAATATCTATGCTAAACCAGTGTTCATACCCTGCTTTCCGGTAGCTAATTCTACTTTAACAATTTTGCCACCCATTTTTTGAATGCGCTGCTGTTCGCGGAACCAGTTTTCGTAAGCAACTAGTTTGGTGAAGTAAGTATTTTGTAGTTCGCGTTGAGTGCGAATTCTAGTTTGGCTAGGAACGCAAGCAGTAACTTTAAACATCCGCATGGGATAAAATCTCCTTAATGGTAGCGATCAATAATTTTTTCACAAGAAGAATTTCAGAAATTCGCACAGAGGGAATTAATTTAGGATTCAATTTTCTAATCCTCTCATTCCTACAATAATACGATAGCCTAATATATTACAACTTTTTTTGCAAAGCTGAATTCTGAATTCTTTATTTTTAATTTATTTCAAAAAGAGCAAATCTTTATGGAAATTGCATGGCTGGAAACCAATGATCAATACTAGACAGCTGAAACATACCATTTCAAACTCTGAAAAGATAAGCAATCAAACTTTCTAGCACTCATAACTGATTTCCAACCTTCATCATAGTCGTACTAAAAAAATGGTCAGTACTTCTAAAAGTTCTACTAGCTTAAGCCAGAGCAAATGTAGTCGAAATATACGCCCATTTCCTTACCAGCGTCGGGACCAACCAAGCTTGCGGTTACTTCCTTCATGGCTTGGATAGCTTGTACGGTAGAACCAACGGGTACACCCAAGGAGTTGTAGGTTTCCTTCAAACCGTTGAGTACGCGCTCATCCAAGATGGAAGGATCGCCAGCCAACATAGCGTAGGTGGAATAGCGTAGGTAGTAATCTAAGTCGCGGATACAAGCAGCGTAACGACGAGTAGTATACATGTTACCACCAGGACGGGTGATATCAGAATACAACAAAGATTTAGCTACAGCTTCCTTTACGATTGCAGCAGCATTAGCAGCAATTGTAGTTGCAGCACGTACTCTTAATTCACCAGTCTGGAAATAGCCCTTAAGCTTGTCCATTGCGGTGGTATCGAGGTACTTACCTTGAACGTCCGAAGAATTGATTACAGAAGTAATTGCGTCTTGCATGTTGTTATTTCCTTATTTCCAACTGTTTTAAAACACTTGGGGGATGTTAATAGGGGAATCGATTCGCCCTACTGCATCGCACCTACCAAGTAGTCGAAGTAACCACCTGCTTCGCCAGCGTCTTCAGCAGACATCATGCCACTAGCAACGCTCTTCATTGCACGAACGCTCTCAGCAACTGCATCAATAGAAGTGCCGAGGGATTTGTACATTTCGCGAACACCTACAATACCAATTTCTTCGATGGGTGTAACGTCACCAGCAACGATACCGTAAGTAACCAAGCGTAGATAATAATCCATATCACGCAAGCAGGTTGCGGTCATTTCTTGACCGTAAGCGTTACCACCAGGAGATACAACATCGGGACGCTTTTGGAAAAGCTGATCGCCTGCTTCCTTAACGATACGCTCGCGGTTTTCGGTCAAAGTTTGAGCAATCCGCAAACGACGTTCGCCGCCTGTAACAAAGCTTTTAATTCTGTCTAGTTCGCCAGGGCTGAGGTAACGAGCCTCTGCATCGGCATTTACGATGGACTTCGTGACGATACTCATTAATGGATCCCTCCAATACGAATGAAACCTGAGCTTGACATCCTCCGTCAGTAAACTGACGACCTCCTGCACTTACGAGCAGGCATTACTGCCCTACGCCACTTATCCAGATACATAGCAACTACTGTGTATCTTAGACAGCCCGACTTGACAGTCAATTTCTTTTCCCCAGAGTCTCTGGGTAGTGACGTACCCACATCAAATCAGAGATTATGATGTAGGCTCACGGGTGACTCTTCTATGAAGACATTCACCGTTCGCGCAGCGTCTCCGAAGGAGATACTTTCAAGCCCTACGCTAAGCAGGACTTTCGCAAAAAAAGTAGTTTTGTTGTAGGCTGCGTTGCTGCATTTAATTGAGTTATACCCACATATCCAACAATACCATAAACCCTGCCTCTGCTTTCCGAACGCCGCTTCACTACGTGTAAGCGGGAAACTTCCCGCCGAGAAAGTGAAAATTGGTGTTGTTGAAAAATGGTTGATTGGGCTTGTAAATTCAGAAGCTTTTAATGCGTTCTGAACCAGTTTGAGTAAACACCCGTACCCAAAACCGGAAACTCAATTACCTTCAGATTTTATTCTCGGGCATTTTGTCGAGTCTTTATTAATGTTATTAACAGTTTGTAACATTATTTTTCATTTATGGGATTTCAGACGCAATTTTGAAGGAGGTGGGAGAGTAGGAGAAATATAAAAGAACTCCTCGAACTCCTAACTCCTTAAAATGCGTTCTGGTTTACCGCTAACCTATACGTCCATTGCGGGAGATTTAGCGGCGATATCTGCAATTGCCTTAGCCGTTATTGGCATTTGAGTAGCTTCCATCTTGGGTTTAACCGACTCAAAGCTGGGTACTACAATATCAGACGTTTGTTTAGTAAGTCGATTGTAGAGAGTTTGGCTATTGGGGAAGTTGGCTGCTGGTAATGTTTGGTAGAGGTTGTAAGGTACTGTATCTTCTCCAAATGCTTCTGTATAATCTTTGCTGTCGAGCATTGCATTAATAAAAGCACGCAATCCCTGAGTAGCTAGTATTTGATTATACTTGCGTATTTCCTGTTGATCTAAAGGCGCACGTCCGAGGAAATGTTTGGTTCCCAGTTCAATTACCTTGGTGTTGGGGTAAGGAGTATAGAATTCCTTTTGATATAGGCTTGAACATCCTAGACCTTCAATGAATTCTTTAACATTAATTTCGCCATTACCCAATCTGCTTTCTAGGTTTCTGAATTCGCTCGCAGAAGTGATGTAAGCTTCAATATCGCGCTCGAAAATCTGGCGGTAAGCGGCGCGGACAGTATTTTTCACCGCGACTTTATCGTTGTTAGCCGCCACAAACTTAAAGATTTTACGTTGTTCGCGCTGCTTGCTAACGCCTTGAATAACCCTCTGTTGGATATCTGGTTCTGTACGACTTTGGGTAACTGCACCAAGTTCTACAAAGCGTGGTGCAACTTCAGTTTTAACTTGGGTACCGACATCTTCGCGGATGCTACCAGTACGTAGTTTACGTAACGCTAAACCTTGGGGAGTCAAATAACGTTCGTAAGGAACCGTATCTTCACCGAAGGCTTCAGCATACTCTTCGCTATCGATAAAGGTGTCCACTAATGCGTAGAAGCCTTTTTTAGCACAAATATCGAAGTACTTATTATTTTCCTGACGACCGTAGGTAGGACGGCCCAATAAACGGCGGTGAATGTACTCTACGGCTTTACAAACGTAAAGGGATGTCCAGTACATTTTGCGGAATACATCCGACTTAGCTAAAGTCCGGATAAATTCACGGATGGAAATTTCACCGTTTTCCAGTTTGGTTTCCGCAGCTACCAATCGCTGGCCTTCGTAAACTTCACGACCGAATACTTGTAAATAAGCAGCTTTAATTACCGCTTGGGTTGAAGTTTCGGAATATTTAACGCTTGCGCCTTTACCAGTTCCTTGACTCAAAGTACTGGGAATTTGGTCTAAGCGGAATACTTTTGCACCTAAAGTACCGGGTGAAGTACCGCGTGCGCTAGGATTGCTATTTTGGTTATTAATTCCAGGTCCTTGGTGAATCAAGATACGCTTGGTATCTTTATTGAAAGGCGCGGGGCTGGTGCTGGGATTCCTTGTTTCTTTAGAGAAGATCGCGCCAAACTGAATTTCTAAAGGATCGTTACCGGAACCATAAGGATGCTGATCTGGTAAAGGCTGGTTGTAAGCGGCAAAAGTTGTGATAAACTGCGGAATTTTGCGGAAAGGCGCACTGTATCTCAACAAATCTTGCTGCGGGCCCCAGTTGCGACATTCTTGAGCTTCTTGACCTAAGCCGCGCAGATAAGGTACGGTTTCTTCTCCAAAATAATCGGCGTATTCGTTGGAATCAACTAAAGCGTCAATTAATGCAGCTAGACCGCCTCTAGAAATAATATCAAAGTATTTTTGTACTTCTTCGCGGCTGCTAGGTCCTCTTCCTAAAAAGTGACGGAAAGCTAGTTCTAAGGCGCGGCTATTAATAAATGGTTCATAAAATTGTTGACGATAAAGGGGAGATTTACCCAAGCGACGGGAAAACTCTTTCATGGAGATATCGCCATTTTTGACCTGAGATTCCAGGTAAGATATCGACTGAGAATAAGCGCGGCTAATATCGCGCTCGAAAATTTGTCGATAAGCAGCTTTCACTACCATATCTTTTTCCATTGCCGACAACCCAGGCTTCATCACAAACTTGGGTCGTCTTTCAGACGCATTAAAGTAAATTTGAGGTAATTCTAAACCTTGTTGATCGAAAGAAGAACGCTGACGTTTCTTAGTAGAAGGGGTGGCTGCTATGAATTCGGTAATCAAAACATCCATGTATTGAGACACAATATCTGTAGCCTCAGTGTCTTTGCGGAAATAGGAAAGCGAAGCTGCTTTGATTTCTTGTAAAGCGACAATTGTTGCTTGAGCAGAACAAGCATTTTCAATAATTTCTCGCAATCCCCGCACGTTTACGGCAATTATGTTCGGATCGCCTGCGACGATTGCATAAGTGGCATAACGTATAAACCACGATAAATCCCGCAAGCTTTTAGACATATTGCTCGGGCCGTAACGAGCAACGTTAATTGGTCTAAAACCTGCAGGTGTGGGACCACTGGGTGAAGAATTGAAAATGGAACGTAAATTTTCCAAGAATCCGCCACGCGATTCAACGTAGACGACAGTTCCCAGTTCCATTTGTCTTTTTATGTCCTCGCTCCCTCCAGCAGCAACAGCCATAGCCATTTCTGGTTCCGGTTCTCTTGGTTTTTCCAAGAAAGACATCGGCGAACCACCAACGAAAATTCGGTTCGCTGCGCGAGAAACAATAATTTCGGAATTGTCAGTCAAAACCTGAGCAATTTCCAAACGCTTCTGACCAGAAGCAAAATAACTTTCTAATTCCTGCAATTCACCATTTCCCAAAAATCGGTCTTGCTGTTCCGCTTGGGTAATAGTTGATAAAGCTAGAGTTTGATATAGTTGCGGGCGTGCAACCGAGCTTCCACCACTTGCCTTAACACTCATTACTATTTTAAAACTCCCATATGATTTAAGCGCGTGTGCGTATATTGGTTCGCCTTCAGGCTTCAAGGAGCGGTGTGTTTAAGATTAAACCGTGTTGCCTTCAAGACTGCCAAAAAATTGAACCCACTAGCTTTAAGATTAGAATGTTTTGAGTTTTATCGGGGTATTTATTAAGAAGTATGTAGAAAACACATGATTAATGTATTTGCTGCAGTTCGCGAAAATGGTAGTGAAAATGGCGGTTAGGAGAAATTTTCTGTATCAAAATTGGCAGATATTGGTCCCGGAGGATGAGAATCGCGGTGATTAGGAGTTGAATATTAAGAGTTTGCTTTTAAGGGAGAGTTTTTGTGGCCATAAGCCCTTGCCTATGGGCTTTGCGATCGACCATTAGGGCATAGCCGAAGGCATCGCAATTCAAGCAAAGTCCTATAAATTGCACAATCAAGCTTGATTCATCCCAACTCTCTTCACGGGCACCCATAAGAATTTTTTTAGAAGAAAAAATTCTTATGGGAACCCTTCACGTAAGCATTTTGAGTAAATACGGGCACGCAATCGCTAATATTAATCGCCGCAGCTAATTCAACATCTGATTCAAAACCTCGTAAAATCAATTCTTTCCCTGAACTGCATTTTGTTAAAGTACTTAATAAATTATTTTTGAAAGTATTAAATACTGCCACAGCAGCTTCTGCTTCTGGCGATAAATTTCCACATAAGTAACTTAAAATTGCTCCTGCACCAATTAAATCTTCTACAGCAGGACGTAATGTACCATTCTGCCATTTCTCACCCGCAGGAATTACAGCAATTTTAGAACCATAGTTTTGAGCAAATCGCGCTACGGCTTTGCAGTTTCGTAAACAACCAGCTAAAGTTGGCGTTTCTTGGGTAAGTAATGTTAAAGAAGAACCATTTGGTGAAGGTAAAACAAGTTTAGTTCCCCCAGAAATATTAATTAAAGATTGAGGAGACAGAGAATAACCAGTTGTAGAAGTTCGATTTGTTGCTAATTCTGCTTTCATAGACTTTGCATAATCTTGGGCTGAACTGTCTTTCCACCGATACGGAAAGACAATCGCGCCGTTGTTGGTAGCAATTTCGACAGCAGTTGAGAAAGATAGAATATCGACTATTACCACCACATCGCTGATAGGTGCGAGTTGAGTAACTCCTTGAATTCCCCAAACGAGGCGTAAATCGAATTCTGATTGATTGAAAATCATGTGAAACCTAACTCCCAAGGCTTTGTGTAACCCCGACGGAAAGCTCCTAGTAGTTCACCACGCTAACATTGCCTGGTTAGGGCAGAGAGGAGAGGAGTGAAGAAAAGCGGTACAGTCCCAACTATAAATAAAAATTGCCGAAAGCAAAAATACCTTAATAGAAACGTTTGCACTTGTTATGAAGAGGGTTATTTCAATTTAACTTTGTTGTCCAGATTTTTCAAAATGCAACATTCCCCAGCGAATCAGTTTCCTCTCTCCAGCATCAACCCAATCCAGTAACCTTTGTTTCATTTTTGCGTAAAACTCAAAACTCCAGAGTTGGTTATTTTCGGCTTGTAAAACCTCCATTCTTTCCAGTAATCTCGAATAATTGATTTGGATGTTTTCTGACAAATCAACCATTTTTACTTCAACTAAATTCATTTGATTAGCCAGATGGCGATAGTTATCTAAAAATTGCAAGTTAAGTGAGTAATATTTAGTTAATTTCTGCTTATCTTCATCAGAAATATTATCGTCAAGCATGACAGCACTAAATATGAATCCACCACCATCAACTAATACCTTACTAGATTCTTGAAAAACCGATGAAGGTGCATTGCTATGGAAAATAGCATCTTGTGACCAAATCAGATCGAAACTGTAACGGATCACGGGGTGTTCGCAAATTTAGAGACAACTAAACCTTTGAGGACTTACGATATTGTCACAATGTCCAGATGGTGCGTGACACTACAACCCCTATTACTGGGTTGAAAATTTAATTAAGTGTCACGTGCCCCTACAAGAAAAATGTGCCAATTGCGTAAGTCCCACCTTTGTGTTATTGCGATTTATAACATAAATGATTGAAGGCAGTGTTGAGAAAGTATTCTGATTTTCACAAAGTTTTAGATGCGATGTATATTGAAGCTATTAAGCCATTATCATCTTTTGGAGAATATCTGTTTTGAAGATTTAGACTATGTATTATTCTCAATCTTTCTTCATTATCTTTATAGTCACGCTGCCTAACATCTCCCAGTTTTTGCAAATGTAGCTTTGATTTGCTAAAAACTTGTAGATATGAATTTTCAATAAAGCTAGGCAAAGAAAAGCAAAAATACTCTATCTTGCTTGTTTCTACAAAGTTCACAATGTAATTAAAACGATTAATACCTATATATGTTGTCGCACCTACACATATGAGTAATTTGGTTTCATTTTTCAGTATTGAAAATAACTCTTCAGGCCATTGCTCTTTCAAGTCGCAGACAAAGAAGCGATCGCATAGTCCAATCTCATGAGCAAAGTTTAGAGGAGCTTTGTTTATGTCTACCAATGTGATTTTAAAGCGAGAATTATCGGCTTTAAATTTTTTTATCGGCTTTTCATCTAACCATTCATCTAAAATGTCTTGAGATGTATAACCATACTTTAATGCTGTAACATCTAGACCATATCCACTTCCAAAAAATACAGTTTCCCAAGTCTCGGAATTCGCTAACTTCTTAAGATACCCATCTAAGAGTTCCATAGCATCAAAAGGTAAGCGATAATTTTTTTCTTTCAACAAAGTGGAAACATAAAGCTTAGGCGAGTCAAGATTGTAACACTCATCGAAGGATGCTTTTGGGTTTCTTAATTCCATGTGTTTTTCTAAAATAACTACTGCTTTATTTTATCTTTTCGTTAAGCAAAAATACCTAAAATTATTTTGGTATTTTTCAATAGACAGTTTTCCTCGTGAAATAAGTCTCCACACTTCGGGAGTGAGGGCAGTTGATTGCTTCTAAAAAATTTCTATAACTCTTGTGTTAAGGGCATCCTGCCCATCGATGAAAATTTTTTCATCCACAGTGAATCCATTTCGGCTTTTGCTCTGTATATCAGTAAAGCTCAATTGGGATAGACACCATGATTAAGAAACAGTTAATGGCGCTAAGCTTGGCAGTTACTGCGGGTATCGCTACTACTTTGGCAGCTTGTAGCGCTCCAAGTAACGATAGCGGTAGTGCTGGTGTTAATGAAGTAGAAACACAAGAAGTAAAAACAGCACAAGCTTCTGCGGCATTGGCGCAACAGTTACAAGGGAAGCCGGTGGTTGTGGATATTTATGCAGATTGGTGTGCGGGATGTCGCAAAATTAAACCTGCTTTGGAAGCTTTGAAGAAGGAATATGGTTCTAAAGCTAATTTTGTGGTTTTTAATGTTACGGATAAAACAACGACTGCAGAAGCAGAAGCGAAAGCTAAAGAGTTAGGTTTAGAAGATGTATTTAATAAATATAAGGCCAAAACCGCGACTGTAGCCGTTATGAATCCAGCAACTGGCGAAGTGGTTAAATTACTTCAAAAAAATCCAAATAAAGAAGATTATGTTGCAGCTTTGGATACAACTTCGCAACAATTAACTAATTAATTTTTTCATTTTTTTTAAATCCAATTTGGCATCTACTTTGTATAACAAATGAATCAACATTCAAATAGATGCCAAATGAAAAATAATTTACTTGCGACAGCATTCTCTACTCTATTAATCGCTAGCTCCACTTTCGTAATATCTGAGGAAGTGTTGGCTAATAAAACATTAATAAGTAGAACAATTACAACTCCCTCTATTACTATATCTACCGTTAGTGATGAGAATTTTATCATAGAATTAAGTCCTAGTTCACTATTTATTAAAGACCTGGAAATTACTCTTCCTCAACAGATTAGTTACTTGGAAGGTATAAGTATTACAGATGAATCTGGTCAAGAAGTTAAAGCTGATATTCAGAAAAATAAAGATAAAGTTTTGATTACTTTTTCTGAGTCGATAAAACCTGGAAATACTTTAAAAGTTGAATTTGCAGATGTAGATACACAATCAACTATGGGTGAAACTTTATTTTATAAATTAAGCGTTCAAAAAGAAGGTTTACTTCAGCGCATTCCTATCGGAACAGCCAGATTTGACGTACCTGACGCAAGTTGAAACTGTAGGATTTAGAGGTTATCTTTTAGCGCTAAACGATCGGTGCTAGTCACAATATTCAAAGACGTTGCATTGCCAATCTCTACATTATTTATCTGTAATTAATCCAAAATACAAAATAGATTGAATTATGAAGTCTAAACTCAAATCAAATAATTTATACTTACTAGCGTTCCTTTTTGTGGGAACCATCATCATAATTGTGTTCGGAAAGCAATTCCAAAGCTGGTATGACAATATGGAAACCTTCGTTTCACAATTAGAAACACCTTACCATAAATGGGTGGAATCACAAAACACAAGCAGCCCATTTATCTTACTTCCTATAGCTTTTATCGGCGGTTTAATTGCTAGTATTTCTCCCTGTATTTTATCTTTACTTCCTGTTAACCTCAGCTATATTGGTACTCTCAATATCAAATCCCGACGCGATGCATTTTTTAAAGCGAGTTTTTTCGTTTTGGGAGCAGTAAGTATATTCAGCTTATTTGGATTATTTGCATCTTTCGCTTCATCTGTGATGGTAGATTTTCGCGGATATATTAATGTAATAGTTGGTGCAATTATCCTGCTGATGGGCTTGAGTTTCGCCGGATTGTTTCATTTACCTTTACCTAAGAAACAGATACATTTACCTATTCCAGGCCCCTTTGGTGCAGGTTTGACATTCGCCCTAGTTACTTCTCCTTGTGCTTCTCCCGTACTTTTCGCCGTATTGGCGACTGCTGCGGCTAGTGGTTCCCAAGTTCTGAGTACGGTAACAATGGTGACTTACGCTCTCGGATATACAGCAGTAATATTCTTTGCCAGCTTATTCACGGGGTTAGTAAAACAAAGGCAAGTATTGTTAACCAAATCCCAATGGATTATTCGTCTCGGAAGTGGCGCGTTGATATTAGCAGGAGGCTTTTACCTAGTTTCAGGGATCCGTTGGTTTTTCTGATATGAATGTAGCAACACATACGCTAAAACCAAAAGGTTGGCAACCTGAATTGGACATGAGTTTATCAAACCAGACAGAATCAGAATTATTCCAAGCATTACAAGGGGGCGATCTATCAGCACTAGGTGCTATATATGACCGCTATGGTGAGGCTGTATACCGTCTGGCTTTGCGAATTTTAGGCGATGCTACTGAAGCTGAAGACTTAACACAAGAAATCTTCCTGGCATTCTGGCGTACTTCTAAATACGATCCCAATCGGGGAACTATGATTGTTTATTTATTGACAATGACTAGAAGTAGAGCTATTAATCGTCTGCATCAAAAGCGCAGTCAGCAGAAGCTTTTACAAAGATGTCAACGCAGCATTCCGACTCATGGCGAAAGTAATTTGATGGAGAAAGTTTCCTTGGGGGAAATTTCTCAACGTATTGGTGAAGCTTTACAGGAAATACCAGAAAATCAGCAACAAGTTTTAAAAATGGCTTATTACGAAGGATTAAGCCAATCGGAAATTACTCAAAGATTAAATATACCTTTAGGTACAGTAAAAACACGTACTCGTCAAGGACTTTTAAAACTCAGAAAACTATTAAAGGATTTAGTAGATTAATTATGGAACACCTCAGTCTACCTTCAAATTGGGA
>JBCBQE010000080.1:0-13082 GCA_039820385.1 Cyanobacteria bacterium J06635_10 | reverse complement strand
TAATCTCGCGGAATTCCCCACCGTCTTTTACGGTGGGGATGGTGCTTCGTGGCAATAATTTGTGATAAAATGAAATTGGTTGTTGACCCGCCTGACTGACTAAAAGGCTACCTGTATGGTGTAAAAGTACTAGCAGAGTTCAGGGAAGAGATAAGCCAAGCTGGTAGGCTATTGCTGTAATTCCAAGGTAAATCTGTCGTAAATAAATATACTTCTGCGGAAGGCGGATGTCTGCCTGTGGACGCTGAATAAGACCAAAATTAGCTTGCTGATTGAGGCATCGGCGGATGAGACGGGAAATCCCGAGGACGAATAAAACCGTCCCTGAATTGATCTGAGAGTTGGAAGCCCCAACCTCAGCGAAGCAGGTTGGGGTACTTCACTCTAGCTCCACTACAATTATTTATGTGATTTATTTTAAAATCTGTATGTGAAGAAGCAACAAGCTCTATTTCTCCATTTTCATTACGACTAAAACCAGTTGCTTCTATGATTGATTTTTGTTGGTTATCGTAATTAGTATTATTATTTTGAAATGAAGTTAAGAATGGTATTTTTTCTTCAGGAGTTAAATCCAATAACTGAATTAAGACTTGACTTCCATTAAACAAGTTACTGGGGTTTTGTGGCAATCCACCCCTTCCCAATACAATAAATTTCTGTCCTACATAAGCCCTACATCCATCTTTCACTTGAGTCGTATTTTCAAAATTAGATGGTAATTTAACTAAATTATTAACAGGATTAAAGTCAAGCTGTTGTAATACTACTTGTCCGCTTAAACCAAACTGAGAACTTGCATTAATATCGCTTTCATTAGTCAATTGCTCGCGGAATTGTAAACCAAAAAGACCTTGAGTTTTTATATTGATATTGCCACCGTTCCCTTCTACCGCACTGGCAATGATATCGCTGTTTTCAAAACCTGCGATAATGGGAGAATCAATCGTAATATTACCACCATTACCCGTTCTTGATGACCTAGCATTTATAATGCTATCTTTTTGTATTATTAGGTCAGATTTTATATTTAAGAAAATATTTCCACCTTCCCCAGATACTGTACCAGCAATTAATATACCCTTTTGATCGAGTCGTAAGGAATCCGTATTTACAATTAAATTTCCCGCATCTTTCACTCCTTCATTATTTACAGCAACTAGTCCCCCGTTGCTTATCTGAAATTTAGGAGTGCTGATAGTTACATCCCCAGCATTTCCACTGGGTTTATCGGGAACTCCAAAACCTTGGCGAAGAACTACAGGTAAAACTGGAACTGATGCACCAATATTACTTGCTATTGGACTATTTAGGCTAGTACCCTTAATTTCTATAGATTCTGAAGCATTAATTGTAATGTTGCCACCATTACCACTATTAAGAGATGAAGTATTAACAGTTGCGCCATCTTCTATAATTAGCTTAGATGTATTTAAATTTAAAGAACCACCGTTACCTTCTCGAAATACAGTTGAACCTATATTTGTAGGAGATAAAGTTTGTGGATTTACACCTGCAAGTTCTATTGTACCCGAGACGTTTATATCTAAATTTCCACTATCTCCTTGTCCAAAATTAGTAGCGTTAATTGTACCACTTTGGGTAAGAGCTAGATTTGATGCAGAAATATAAATATTACCCGATTCTCCAGTACTATAATTAGATGCAGCAATTCCACTGGGAGAAAATGGATTGAGAGCTGCAGTACCATTTACTTGAATATCCCCAACAACATTAACAGCGATATTACCTCCAGAAGCAGCGCTGAAAGTTTTTGCGGCAAAAACACCTCCGTCATTTAGATGTAAATTTCCTACAGAAATATTAATATCTGCACCTCTTCGGGTACCTAGAGTCTCAGTTATGAAGCTAGAAGGGATAACTCCTCTAATATTTCCTATATCTGGTGCTATTCTCACGTCTCCAGAAAGTTCTAAAATACCTTTTGCACTCACTTGAATATCGGAAGGTGTTTCGTTTCCGGTATTTTGAATTAAGATTGCAGAGCCATCTTTAAGAGTAATATTTTGTCCTTGTAATTGAATTCCATTACTTGTTAAACCACTTGCATCTAATAATGACTGATCGATAAGTTGAATATCTCCAAAATTTTCAATATTATTGAAACTTAATTGGAAATTTGAAGAAGTTGAATCAAGATTAACTGTACCTGTTTTGACTGCACCTAATTCTATCCCACCATTTTCAGCGGTTAAAACACCACCATTAAAAGTAATATTTTGTGCAATTAGTGCAATCGAATTTCCCTCATTAACCTGTAATGTTGATTGGGTGTGATTGCGAACCCTAGGGTCAGATAAACCCCCTATTAATTGATGTCCATTTCCATTGATTTGGATATTACCCGAATTGCTTCCCATTTGTAATCCCAAAGGCACGCTTACAGTCAACAAAGGTGTACTTTGAGGATTTACAGCAGTAAATTCAAACCCATCTTCAAATAAAATACTTTCAGCAGTGCTGACAAAAAATGAACCACCAATATTCAAACTCGCATTTTTCCCAAATACAATTCCTGCAGGGTTTATTAAAAATAAATTGGCATTACCTGATGTTTTAATTAAGCCATCAATCTCAGAAATATTTCCACCTGTTACCCGATTAATAATATTAACTACATTGGTAGAATTCTTGAAATTCGCTGAACCACCTGTGGGAATAGAAAATTCTTTGAAACTGTGAAATAAATTGTTACCTTTTTGAATACCGTTAAGAATATTGAAATCATTTCCTGTTGAGTTGACAGTTGTATTAGTAGTGTTATCGGACGTTACCTGAGCAATTGCTGGTAAAACAATTCCCGAAGTTAGTAAAGCACTTATCAATCCAGGTAGAAACGCAATCCCTTTCATGGCGGTAAAAATATTTTTATATTCTGGATTTATGGTTCCCTAAAGACGGGGAGTACTAACGGAAACGCTCGAATACGCTCTATAGAACCCTTTAAATTAACCTTTGCAGTTAGCTTACTCCCGAACCGGCTTTATGATTACCTATAACGTAGGTTGGGTTGTATGCGCTATCGCTCACGCGAAGCAATACGTTCGCGGAGCGTCTCCCGGAGGGAGATAGTGAAACTTCCTACAACGGTGCGTGTTCCGTGCCGCAGGAGTGGCTCCCCAACCTACAATTTTGAGGGTTACTTAGAGCGTGACGGGAGTTATGTTCTAGCTAGATTGGGATACCATCGCATCTAAAGCGGAAGCGTGGGAACAAGCCCCAAAAACTGGCTACGTCTCTGAATCAGAAGAAGTGATCGAACAAAGCACAGATTGTAATGGGGATGAACTGAGGGCCGAGCAAGTCGAAGTGGTTACGAGTTCAGAAAAACCTCAAAAACATGAGTTGAAAGAAGTTTGTACGGAGTTAAAAAGATTACGGATTAACCCAGACCCTTGTTTGGGGGTAATCAAGAAGTATTGGGGTAATGTTGGCGTATCGCTCGGGTTAAGGAAGCGATTAAGGAAGGCTGGTGTGATAATCCCACTGGTTTATTTATCGCTAGTTTTGACACTCCCCATGCCTAAAGGCAAGGGGATTCTCGGTTCCCCGACGCGACTTGCTCGACCAGGCTTGCGCCCTTACGGGTTCGGCAGTCGCTCATGGGGGAGACCCCCTTGCACCGCGCTGCCTCACCAAGTAGAGTAGAGGTCGCATCTCCCCGAGCGTTACTTCCCGGGTGCCCCCCGGTAGCTTTAGCAAGAATATTGATCGCAGCGTTGTGGTCTCTTTGGAGAGTGCAACCACAAGCGCAACTATGCACCCGAACTTTCAACTCCTTCCCGACCTTTGCTCCACAGTTCGAGCAAATCTGGGAAGTATTGTGGGGTGCTACCGCGATCGCAAGACGACCATGCTTCCGAGCAAAGTATTCCAACCAGTTACGAAACGCGCTCCATGCTGCATCGCTAATGGACTTCGCAAATCGATGGTTCCTCACCATGTTCTTCACCTTTAAGTCTTCATAGGCTACCAAATCGTTAGACCGGATTAAGCGGAGTGCTAGTCTCTTAGCAAACTCTTCTCGCTGGGTTGGGTATGGCTTACTCTTAAATGCTTCCGAGCATATACTTTGCGGGCTAAATTTCGGCGATTTGACCCTTTTTTGTGTTTGTAGATGCGCCGCTGTGACCGCTTGATATTCTTCTGAGCCTTACGAAGATATCTGGGATTTTCGTGCGGCTCGTTCTAACGCCGGAGCCTCTAGAAATTAGAGGGGTATGAGTTAGGTAGATTCGCGGGGAAAGCCCCAAAAATCTATAACTGTTTCAAAGATGTGGGTGAAAGTCCCACCCGTCCGGGATGACGTGACTCCCTATCTGCCCACGCCGAGCGGCGACAACCGTAACCGCAGAGCGAAGCTGGGAACAGGGCGCAATCAGTTGAAAAACAAGCAGGTAACAACACTGGCGCTAACGGGGATGAAATACGGGTAAACAGGTTCTAGAAAAGTGTCTTACCAGAAAGCCACAACCTGAACAACAAATGTGGACTTCAACATCGATTATTCCCGCAACAGCCCGTGAATACTAGTTGCAATCCTGGGAAGATGTTAGGCAAAATGAACCGCCCTAAGTTTCAGAAAAGCTTTCAAAGAAAAGTATCTTTGTTACGGAACGAGTAAAAACACTGCGTTTTGGTCTGAAGTGTAGTCGAAACTTCAGTAAGCTAGGTTGAGCCGAATCCCTTGCAGTGGGTAGGATGACAGCGGAAACAGAATAGTCGGATATTCAGAAAATATTTAACGGAGTAAAGCATGATTAGACACAGTAAAAATACTAGTGAATCTTGGAAAAAGTTACCTTGGAAGAAATTCCGAAAGAACCTTTTCCGCTTACAAAGAAGAATATTCAAAGCTCGACGAGTCGGTGACATAGCCCGCGCTAGGTCTCTTCAAAAGCTGGTTCTGAAATCCACATCAGCTTCTTTGTTAGCAATCCGTCAAGTAACCCAATTAAATAAAGGGCGAAAAACGGCGGGGATTGATGGTAAGAAAGCTCTGACATTCAAAGAACGCTTTGACTTGTACAACAAGCTTTCCGAGGTAAACGATTGGAAACACCAAGGATTACGAGAGGTGCCAATTCCAAAAAAGAATGGCTTTACCAGAATCCTCAAGGTGCCAACAATCTCGGACAGAGCATGGCAATGTTTAGTAAAATACGCGCTTGAACCCGCTCATGAGGCAACCTTCCACGCTCTTACGCTATGGCTTTAGACCTGGAAGATGCGCTCATGATGCACAGAAGATGGTATTCAGCCAACTCAAAAGAATCGGAAACCGATATGGAACTTCCGACTCTAACAAGCAAAAACGAGTCATTGAACTAGATATTACTAAATGTTTTGACCGAATCAGCCATAAATCAATCATGGACAAATTAATATCACCCGCAGGAGTAAAACTGGGCATATTCCGCTGCTTAAAAGCAGGAATAAATCCAGAATTCCCTAAACAAGGAACTCCGCAAGGTGGCGTGGTGAGTCCATTGCTAGCAAATATTGCAATGAACGGTATTGAGGACATACATCCAAGTATTAGATACGCCTCGGATATGATATTTTTCCTCAAACTTCAAGATGATGCGGAAAAAGTACTTACAAAAGTATCCGAGTTCCTAGCAGAACGAGGTATGGTTTTCAGCAAGGAAAAGACTAAAGTAACGGCTACGACAGACGGATTTGACTTTTTAGGCTGGCATTTTAAAGTCCAGAAAAACGGCAAGTTCCGAAGCACTCCATCCAAGGAGAACTTTGAAGCTATGCGCGAAAAAGTCAAAGCCATCGTCAACAATTCTAATTATGGGGCTGAAGTAAAAGCTACAAAATTGGCTCCCGTAATACGTGGGTGGCGGAATTACCACCGTTTCTGTAATATGAGTAACGCGAGAAATTCCTTGTGGTTCTTGGATGACAGAACGCGCCGGGTATTCCTTAAGCAGAAATCAGTGAACCGATATAAAGCCGAATCATTAGTGAAGAAAGCTTTTCCAACGGTTAGCTGGGCAGAAAATAAATTTGTCAACGTCAAAGGCGATAAGTCACCTTACGACGGCGACGTTATTTACTGGAGTCAACGGGAATCAAAATTGTATGACGGAATTTCAGCTAAGCTTCTTAAGAAGCAAAACCATACTTGTGCAAGATGTGGAATGAGATTTCTTCCCGGCGAAGACATTCATTTG
The DNA here is from genome assembly GCA_039820385.1 of Cyanobacteria bacterium J06635_10. Lineage (GTDB taxonomy): Bacteria > Cyanobacteriota > Cyanobacteriia > Cyanobacteriales > Nostocaceae > Rivularia. The sequence continues at coordinate 6,876 of JBCBQE010000080.1, read as the reverse complement.
CATCACATTGACGGCAATCATGATAATTGGAAACCCAAGAATCTTGAAATGATACATCAATCATGCCATCAGTACACGCACATGAGCAGGGCGTAAAAAACCCAGAATATCTAGGAGCCGGATGCGTATAAATACGCACGTCCGGATCTGAAGGAGAGGTGCGGAGCTTAATAGCTCCCATCGACTCTAACTACATGGTTGCCGTTACTATCCGTATAAAAATAATCTAGCCCAAGATCGAGCCCTATACAGTTTCCTGTTTGTTCCAGAAGCTGGGCGCTGTCTGTCTCCACAAGGAACTGTACATAATAGCCGTCTGCTCTGCGAATTATCCTAACCCGCTTGATTTGTTTGATGTTGAAGCGGTGAATGTCCCAACTCCCAAGGAGTTTAAGTTCGCCGATCCCTTTCTTGTCAATAAAACTTATACGCCGCTTTGTTGGGTGGAGTTTCCAACCGGAAGTTTTGTACTCCACAGAACGATTGTCTTTCTGGAATCGGGGGAAGCCTTTCGGACCTGGTTTACCTGACCTGCAATTCCCATAAAACCTTGAAATCGCAAACCAAGCTCTCTCAATAGCTGCTTGGCAAGCCATAGAGTTTAATTCTTTTACAAACCCGAATTCGTCGCGCAGTATTTTGGAGTACCTACTTAAAGCCAACTTATTGACCTGTTCCTCTAAGGGCGAATCCATCCAATATCTGATAGCCTTATTGCGGATGAATTGAGTGGTTCTAATAGCTTCTTCTATAGCCCGATCCTGATCAGATTTGACTTTAACCTTGTACTCTATTACTAGCAACTAAAATCACCTCCTTCCATTTGCTATCATATATCTAGTATAGTTAATGATTCTAAATTATGTCAACAGGAAAAGGAAAGAAAAGATTAAAAAATATCCCAGTACTGCACGAAGAAATAAAAAAACAACATGGTATATGGATGACTGATTCCTCCTGGTTGGGCGCGAAGGAAAAAGCCGTTAGAAATGGGTTAAGTATTTCGGAATATTTAGAGCGCTTGGTAAGGAAAGATTTGGAAGGCGAATAAATTCGCCAGCGCCCTACATCCCCATAAATAAAATTTAGGGGCTTTGGGCGCGTTCCGGTAAAAACGGGGAGAAGCCGAAAAATACACCTACTTCTGAGGTTAGTGATTGGTTTGAGTGGGTTAGGAAAAAAAGGATTGCGATAAGCCGCTCACGCATGCGCTTCGCGATCGCGATGTCATCCGGAGTGGTTTATACGCCGGATGGGGAAGCTGTAAAGATTCAGGAGATGATGCGGCGGTATCCGATGTGCAGTTATCAGTTGGTATAGCTTTTTACGCAATCTCAAAATATATTTGTTACATTTTGTAATTTTTGACCATAATGTAGAGACGCGATACTATGAGCGTCTCTACAAGTTTATTTTCTCAAGTAAAAGCGTACTGGCATTCCATCAGCAGGGAAAATCAAAAGATTTTGCTGTAAATCTTCTAGAGATGAACGACCATTGACTAATTTCCAGTCAAAATGATGCAGTAGTAACGATAGCATTATAGTTGATTCCACCATGGAAAGATGCTCTCCCAAACAACGATGAGAGCCAGAACCAAAATGTATCATTGGCAATTGAGTATTTTCCTTGGTTTTATCTAGCCAACGTTCCGGCATAAATTCTTCAGGTTTGGGAGAATAAATTTCTAGATCTCTACCAGCAGCAATCATTGACCATGATATTACCGTACCGGGAGGAATCACCTGTCCGTCAATTACCGTTTCTCGTACTGTTTCTAATGGAGTTGAGCCAGAACCGACGGAATAAAGTCGTAAAGTTTCTTTAACAATAGCGCGAATATAAGACAATTCCTTGAAACTTTCAATATTAATCGCACCTTGTTTTTGCCAAACTTGGTCAACTACGCTCCTTGCTTGTTCAAAAACTCTAGGATTTAAGGATAACTCTGCAACAGCAAAAGATAAAGTATGGGCTGTTGTATCGGTACCAGCGATTAAAAGCTCAATAGATTCTGCGATGAGCGATTCTCGATTGTATTTTGGTTCTTTGGCAGCTATTTTTACTAACATTGATTCTTTGAACTTTGAACTTACCTGTTCAAAATCGCTATTGTTTTGTTCTCTCATCTGCAAAGCTAAGTCTATACGAGGAGCGATAAACTCATCAATACATTGCCTTGCTGCAAAATAAGCTTGTGAATCTTTATTCGGTAGAAATTTTATCGATTTATTTTGACCAGCAACTGCCTTTAAAAAGCGATAGCTTAAAAAAGATAGGGCATCGTATAGCTTAGTAACATTGAGGGGTGGCCCTTCAGGGGTAGCGGTTTTCGGGTTAACGGGAACCCCAAACACTAGACAAGATATAACCCTCATAGTCAATTCCACAAAAAGAGGATCTGCTTGTATTTCTCTTGGTGGAGCAGTTTCCTGAATTTTCTCAACGACTTGTTGGCAAGCTTCGTTGATAACTTCCACATACTTGGAAATACTGTTAGAACTGAATTCGGGATTCCAAGCTTTGCGTCGCCATTGCCACTCACTACCTTGTTGTCCTAAAAGAATGGGACCACCTATATCGTTCCAAGCTGAGCAAATTCGCTCGGCTCTAACCAAGCTACCATCTCGCATTCCATTAACAATGGTTTCTTCAATGACTTTTGGTTTACTCAACACAACAACTGGTTTACTACCCCTCCAGTAAACATACATTGGTCCTAGTTGCTGGCTCCAGTCATTTATTAATTTAAATAGTTTTCTTTCTTTGACTGCTGTTAATAATTGAGGAATATTTCCTAACAGCCAGTGTTTGGGAGGAGAAGGAAGTGAATGTAGAGATTTATAATAATTCTTTTGTTTCCACCATCGCCAACCAAGTATTCCAGCCGTACTAGTAACGCCTAAAACTGTAACTACATTTAGAGATGAGAGAGGAAAAGCAATAGCCGCCGCAATATCTTGGAACATAAATTCCTCGAATGCTTAAAATTCAATATTTATCAAAATTCTACCGTATTGACACTTTCCCGCGTTCTACGCGGGAGATTCTACCAGTTTAGACTAAATTAACTGGTATATCTTCAAACAGTGTTAACTGTCTAGTCGAGTTCCCAGGCACCAACCGGAAAGCTCCGTGGAGCGGAACGTCTCCTTTTACCCTCTGTTGATTCAGTGGTGGGCGTATGAATACGTCTAAACTAGAAGCGCAAAACCCTATAAAATTCCGGTCTTGGGGAGCCAAGAAAAGCGGCACGGTCCCCTCCGTTGTAGCAAGTGGCGTGGTTCCCCCATGAGCAAATGCTGTGAGCCGCAGCTTCGCTGAACACGCGAAGCTGCGGCTCACCCGGATCGGCTAAAAACCGGTGTCACCTCCTTTACGCTGCCGCTTGTGGCTGTGGTTGGAACATGAATAAGGAGTAAACGACATCGCGGCGGATATTTGTCATCATATCCAGGAACAGTTCGTAACCTTCGCTCTTGTATTCAATTAACGGATCTTTTTGACCGTAACCCCGTAATCCTACTGATTCCCTCAATGCTTCCATTTGTTGTAAATGTTCGCGCCATAAGGTGTCAATTCGCTGTAAAATAAAGAAGCGCTCTGCTTGACGCATCAATCCGGGTTGAATTTGATCGACTTCGGCTTCCTTCATGTCGTAAGCGATGCGAACTTGTTCGTGTAAAAAGGCTTTGATATCGCTCACGGACATGTCTTCTAAGTGAGAAGGTTGTAAGTCCGATAGTAAATAAACGAATTCTTTGACTTTTTCCGTTAATTTATCTAATTCCCATTCTTCCGATGGTAAGTCTGGGTTGATGTAATAATCAACGATGTCATCCATCGTTTTCTCGGCATATTTAATTACCTGCTCTTTGAGATCCTGCCCTTCTAATACTCTACGACGTTCGGCGTAAATTGCACGACGCTGGTTGTTCATTACTTCGTCGTACTCAAATACTTGCTTACGAATGTCGTAATAATAAGTTTCGACTTTCTTCTGTGCCCCTTCCAAACTACGAGTTAACATACCCGATTCGATGGGCATATCTTCCTCTACCCGGAACATATTCATCAAACTGGCAACGCGATCGCCACCGAATATCCGCATTAAGTTGTCTTCTAAACTGAGGAAAAATCTGGTGGAACCTGGATCTCCTTGTCTTCCGGCACGCCCCCGTAATTGGTTGTCAATCCGTCGCGATTCGTGGCGCTCGGTACCAATCACATGTAAACCACCCAAAGATATAATTTTATCATGTTCTTTGTCGGTAAATGCTTCGTATTCCTCTTTAATGCGGTTGTATGCTTGCCGCATTTTCTGAACCACCGGATCTTCGGTTGGCGCTTTCTCTACTGCTACTGCGATTTTGTCTTCGGCTTCGAGTTCGGTTAAGCTACGTTCGCCATATTCTTTGACAGCAGCTTCTACTGCCACCTTCAGAATATTCTCGGCTTCTTTACTTATATTAGTAGGAAATACTTTGGGGGAAGCTTTCCAGGTTTTCACTTTTTTACCGGGAACGAAACCTTGTCCGCCGCCAGATCCAGAAGGTAAACCGGCTGCTTTTTGAACGGCAAATACATCCTCGTCTTCTGGCTGAACAATTCGAGGCATTAAATATTCCCTAACTTTCAAACGCGCCATATATTCGGCGTTACCACCCAAGATAATATCAGTACCTCTACCAGCCATGTTGGTGGCAATGGTAACCATCCCCCCGCGTCCGGCTTGAGCGACAATTTCGGCTTCCCGTTCGACGTTTTCCGGTCTGGCGTTGAGTAATTCGTGGGGAATAGCGATCTGTTTCAACAGTTGGCTGAGATATTCAGATTTTTCAACACTAGTGGTTCCTACTAATACTGGTCTGCCAGTTTCGTTCATTTCGGCACATTCTTTAGAAATCGCTTTCCATTTACCAACTTCTGTCTTAAATACCATGTCAGATAAATCTTTACGCTGTCTGACACGGTTAGTAGGAATTATAGTTACTTCTAGTTTGTAAATTTTTTCAAATTCTACTTCTTCTGTTTTTGCGGTTCCTGTCATTCCACCTAATTTAGGATATAGCAAAAACAAGTTTTGATAGGTAATGGAAGCCAGGGTTTGGGTTTCGGGTTGAATATCTACACTTTCTTTAGCTTCAATGGCTTGGTGAAGTCCATCACTCCAACGTCTTCCGGGTAATACTCTACCAGTAGATTCATCTACAATTACCACTTCTCCATTACGAAGAATGTAGTTTACGTCTGCTAAAAATAATTCCTTGGCTTTGATGGCGTTAAAAACAAAGTGTGCCCAAGGATCTTCGGGATCGAATAAATCATTTACTTCTAAAAGCTGCTCTGCCTTCTGAAAACCTTCATCAGTTAAAAGTACGTTCCGAGCTTTTTCGTCTACTTCGTAATCTTCTTCTTGAAGTAATTCCCTGGCAATTTGAGCTGCTTTAATATATTTCTCAGTTGGCCTTTCTACTTGACCAGAAATAATCAATGGAGTTCTTGCTTCATCAATTAAAATAGAATCTACTTCGTCAATTACGCAATAATTGAACGGACGCTGCACTACATCCGCCATTGACGTTGCCATATTATCCCGTAGGTAGTCAAAACCTATTTCGCTGTTGGTAACGTAGGTAATATCGCATTCATAATTTTTTTTCCGTTCTACAGGAGTCATACTGGACTGAATTAGTCCCACAGTCAATCCCAAGAAACGGTGTACTTGCCCCATCCACTCAGCATCACGACGGGCTAGGTAATCGTTAACGGTAATTACGTGTACGCCTTTACCAGTTAAAGCATTTAAATAACTAGGTAATGTGGCAACCAGAGTTTTACCTTCCCCGGTTTTCATTTCAGCGATTTGTCCCTTGTGCAGAATCATCCCCCCCAATAGCTGCACGTCAAAGTGGCGCATTCCTAAAACTCGTCTTCCTGCTTCCCTTGTGACGGCAAAGGCTTCGGGTAGGATATCATCAAGGGTTTCACCTTTTGCAAGGCGTTGTTTAAACTCTACTGTTTTACCCTTAAGCTCTTCATCAGAAAGAACTTTAATTTCTTCCTCTAAGAGATTAACTTCAGTAATGTATGGTTGATATTTTTTGAGTTTACGAGCGTTGGGATCGCCCAACAAGGTTTTCAGCATGGCTTCTTTATTTTAAGGGTAGGCAAGGAAGAAAAAATTATAGATGATGGCAATGATTATAAGTATTTAAACTTAGCAACGAGTCTTTTTTCGTTCGGGAAAGATGCATTCCCAGAAAATTAACTCAAAAACGGTCGTAATACCAGCGTCACAGTTTACTAAATAATTGGTTTTTTGAAACAACTTATATTTATCTAAACTAATAGTATCATTTCGTTCCCAATGCAGCGCCGTAAACCCCGACCAGGGAAAAGTGTTGGTTTCCCGTCTTGTTTTGGGAGGAGAGATGGGGAGAGGAGCCAAGAAAAGCGGCACGGCTCCCGCAGTACGTAGCAAGTGGCGTGGGGTAGAGGAGCCACTGCGTTGCCGAGGAACACGACGGTTGTAGCAAGTGGCGTGGGGTAGATAATTTTTAACTGCTCACTGTCATGGTACTGCTCGCTGTTCTTGGTGGTGCGTGACGGTAAGTTCAGATCCTGCACGTTATGGTTAATAAATTACCGTAACCGTCACGTGCCCCTACTATCTGCCATGGTACTGCCATGGTACTGTTATTAGAATGGTGCGTTACGGCCGCCTCAAAAATTTAACCGAAAATCATACATACAACGGGCCGTAACAGCAACGGCAATAAAGCGGGAGGAGTATCCACACCCTTCGGGTATCTCCTAAGTCCCTTCGGGACGACCTCCGGTACGGAGACGCTCCGCCTACGCGTTGTGACTCGT
>JBCBQE010000079.1:0-13085 GCA_039820385.1 Cyanobacteria bacterium J06635_10 | reverse complement strand
GGTGGAGAAAGAGAATGTAAATAAATTAAGATATCTAACAGCTTTGTACCAATTTGTTTTACTTCTGCTTCCGTAAAAGTACGTCCAGACTTTACATACTGTTCTAAAGTTTGTGCCGGGATATAAATTTGTGCTAAGGCAAATCCAACATATGGCTTTTCGAGTTCAAAATAATCTATGTAGCCCGGAATTGAACTATGTGATAAATTTTTTAACGTCCGGGCTTCCCGTTCAAATAACTTGAGGTCATCCCATTCAAAATCACTGTGAAAAGAAAGTAACTTAATTACAACTAGCCTCGCGGTTTGTAAATCGCGGACTAATAAAGTTCTTCGTCCAGTTTTTAAAGCTAATTGAGAAAGTACTTCGTAGCGATTAGCCAATACCTCACCAATCATTTTGACGCACCCTCGCTTGAATTTTAATACCCGAAGTCGCTATAGACGGCTTTTATAGTTTTATTTTTACAGCCCCAAACAAATTATTATATCTAAATTATGATGACGAATAATTTGTGGCCCTATATTACTCCAGGAATTCCAGATGAATTATTCGAGCGTTTACCGGGAATTCCCTTGAGTAAGCGAGAAATCCGATTATTACTAATTTCCCAACTGCGACTGCGACAATCTGACGTACTATGGGATATTGGTGCAGGTACGGGTACAATTGCCATCGAAGTCGGATTGTTATGTCCCCAAGGAAGAATTATCGCTGTAGAAAGAGATGAAGAAGTCGCCAACCTCATCCGTCACAATTGCCAGCGTTTTGGAGTAGAAAACGTGGAAGTAATTGAAGGTAGTGCACCCGAATGCTTGCACGATCTTAAAGAGATACCCCAACGGGTTTGTATTGAAGGAGGACGTTTTGTCACGGAAATATTACAAACGGTATGGAAATACTTGCCTTCAAATGGTCGAGTAGTAGCAACAGCTGCTAATCTAGAGAGTCTGTATGCTGTTTCTCAAAGCTTTGCGACATTGCAAGCAAGAAACGTTGAAGTTGTTCAATCTGCTGTTAACCGCCTAGAAAGGCGAGGTTTTAGTCAAACCTTCGCAGCCGTAGATCCAACTTTTATTCTCAGCGGCGAAAAGTTAGATTGATATTCTTTAATAAGCGTATATAAACTGCCACAATTATATATAGCAATCATTTTATCCGGCAAAAAGCTCAACCTTACGTTTCGCTAATTAATCTGATAATTTGAGATTAGACTTTGTGGAAATACACTCACACCCTTCATAAGCGCATTGTTTGTGTTGGTTTGAGTTTGATAAACTTTCTCAAAAATTCGACTTCTTACTAAAATTATTAATCCAAAATCCCAAATCCAAAATTCTATTATCTGTCTATGTCTTTGTCTCGGATTTTAAGTGGAATTATTGCGATCGCCCTAGCTTTAGGTGCCACTATGCTGGGAGGATGGTATTTTACATTTTTATATGTAATCGTCATCTTTCTGGGGCAACGGGAATATTTTAATTTAGTACGAGCCAAAGGCATAGCTCCGGCAGCAAAGACTACAATGGTTGTCAGTCAAGTTTTGTTGGCAATTTGTACCATTGATAGCAATTTAGCTGATGCTGTAATGCCAGTAGCGGGTACATTTATCTGTTTTTATCTGCTATTTCAACCAAAAATGGCATCAATAGCTGATATTTCCGCTTCAATTCTCGGCTTATTCTACACTGGATATTTACCAAGTTACTGGGTGCGTTTGCGAGCAATTGATACCGCTAATTTCAGTAACTTACCTTTAGGAGGCTATTTCCCCCCTTCCTTAACACCATTTACGGGTAGAGAAAATTTTTCCGCTTTACCATTAGGATTAGGTGTAACTCTTCTCACCTTCACCTGTATTTGGGCTGCCGATATCGGTGCTTATTTCTTTGGTAAATATTTCGGAAAAACACCTTTATCGGGTATCAGCCCGAAGAAAACTGTGGAGGGAGCGATCTTTGGAATCACTGCAAGCGTTGTAGTCGGAATTGCAGTAGCTTACTACATTAATTTACCAAAATTTTATGTTACAGGTGCCACATTAGGCTCGCTAATTGGAATTGCCAGTCTCTTAGGCGATTTAACCGAATCCATGCTCAAACGCGATGCAGGAGTAAAAGATTCAGGAGATTTAATTCCCGGTCATGGAGGAATTTTAGACCGTACTGATAGCTATATTTTTACTGCTCCACTAGTTTACTACTTCGTAACCCTGCTTTTACCTCTACTTAATTGAGAATGGGTAAGAAAGAGTCATTTTGACGGAAGTTAAGAATTATTAGTTCAAAACTTCAAACTCCTAATTCGAGGACTAATTAATGTGATGTCTGATATTCTTATTGTTGGTAGCATAGGAAGATATAGTACAAAATAATAATTTTTTCCCTTAATCGTTTATTGAGCGTCGATCATGGATTAACATTAATTAGTCCTCGAATTAGGAGTTTACCAGGGATCAATTCTAGGTCTTGAATTTCTACATCAGATCCCAGTTCGATATACTCACCATCAGCGCTTTCAAGCAAAGTAATTGTATCGCTTTTAACTATTATAGGTGCGATGCGTAACTCATGGGAGCTAAGTAAATTTAACCCTATACAAATATCTAAGGGTTGAAAATGATTTTCTTCTTCCCTGATGGCAGAAATAGCAATTTCACCATTTTTAATTGTGACTTTTTGCCAACTAGTAGTTGATTTGGAATTGGGATCTTGTTCTGGTAAAAGTTTAACTAGAACATCATTTAAAGCAGTTGATAATAATGTACTAGATAAAGAAGCTGATAAGTCATCCTCCTGTTGACTTAATTCGCCGAATACTGGTACCGTTTCCAACAATATTAACTGTTCTCCTTTGAGAATAGAGCCGATATTAATGTGAATATTTTTTGCGACTAGATCGACAAAGGATAAATGAAGACCTTGATAAACTGCACTTTTTGCAACAATCGATACACTAGGTATGCGACCAGAAAAAATTTGGCTCGCGGTGGCTTGAATATCAATTTGAAGTTGTTCAATATTACTTACCTGTGTTCTTAACCAAAATTTAATTGCTCCCGCTAGGACATTTGTGACTAATCTAAACTTATTTTTTTTCAACATTTTAGAGCTTCTAAAGATACTGGGGGCAATTGAAAACTTAGGGGCACCCTTGACAAGAAAAGAAACAACTATTAACTGTATCAAAATAGCTTTTCAATTATAAAGCATCAATACTATATTCTTATTTAGATATGAACTGATGGGATATCAGTAAAAATACATGGAGGTTCGGTTACAAAAAATTATTTCACAATGGGGTATAGCCTCACGTCGTCAAGCAGAAGAGATGATTAAGCTTGAACGGGTGAGGGTAAATGGTGTCTTGGCGCACCTAGGACAAAAAGTAGACCCCGAAACAGATACGATCGCGGTTGATGGGAAGACGGTTTCGGCTTCGCCACGTCCAGTTTTAACTTATTTGTTAATTAATAAACCAGCAGGGGTCGTTTCCACCTGTTACGATCCTCAAGGCAGACCAACAGTATTAGATATATTACCAGAAGAACTGCGCGCGTCACAGGGCATTCACCCAGTTGGTCGTTTAGATGCGGACTCTACGGGAGCATTAATATTAACAAATGATGGGGATCTGACATTTAAGCTTACCCATCCACGTCATAACATTCCTAAAACTTATCACGTTTTGGTAAAAGGGCATCCATCAGAAGAAACGTTGCAGATATGGCGTGAAGGTGTTTTCTTAGATAAGAGAAAAACCCGAGCGGCTCGAGTCAAGTTAATCGAGAAAATAATGGGAAATAGTTGTTTAGAAATCGTTCTCAAGGAGGGAAGAAACCGTCAAATTCGCCGTGTAGGTAAAAAATTGGGACATCCGGTAATTAAACTGCATCGTACCGCGATCGGTGACCTACAACTGCAATTATCTAAAAATAAATATTTACCATGCGGTAGTTTTCGCTATTTAACAGATAAAGAAGTTCTCTATTTGCAGTCGTCTATTGCAATAAATTCCGATTAATGACTCAGATGTTTGAAGGAGCGCAAGATGAAGTGGTTTAGAAAGAAGGAAAAAGAAAAAGTAACTCCCACAACTTCATTAGAAGAGGAAAGAGCGGGAAAGTTGGCACAAATGGGCGCACAGCTTAAGGCTGCACGGGAACAAAATGGATTTTCGTTGGAAGAGGTGGTAATGCACACCAGAATTCCCCGAAGACTATTGAAAGGAATAGAAGAAGCCAACTTTGACGATCTACCAGAACCGGTTTATATTCAAGGTTTAATTAGGCAGTATGCTGATGCTTTAGGCTATAAGGGAGCCGAATTTGCCTCTACATTTCCTGTAGGTACAAGTAGAGTCAGTCTCAAACCCGTTTGGAAAAATCCGTCATTCGCTCAATTACGTCCAACTCATCTTTATTTGCTATATGTATTCTTAATTGTGGGTTCTGTAACAGGTTTATCAAACTGGTTGAGTGATGCCACAATGATGACAAGTCACACTCAAACCATTGAGAAGTTAGATAAATCAGTTAATAATATCAAACTGGGTTCAAGTAAGCCCAAATTAGTAAGTCAAACAAAAAAAGAGGTTCAAGTAGGGGTTACTTTAAAAGAATCATCTTGGATTAAGGTAATAGCCGATGGTAAAACCACTTTTGAGGGAACCCTAGTAGAAGGAAGCAAACGCACTTGGAAAGCGCAAAAAGAACTTACTGTCAAAGCAGGGAATGCTGGAGGGGTTTTAGTAAGCGTCAACCAACAGAAAGCCAAGGAAATGGGAAAACCCGGCCAAGTTGAACAACTTCGAGTTGCACTTAATCAGTGAACAGTTAAGAGTGAACAGTGAACAGTGAAAAATTAATGGTTAGTGGTGAGTTTCGGCTGAAAGTGAATCAAGAAAATAATTGATTGGTTAATCATTTAGAATAATCTTTCCTCTTTAACTTATCCTCTACTTTTCGAGTGAATACAGTTCACTGCTCGCTGTTCACTTATAATTGTTTGTTGTTAACCGATCGGCGATCGCCCGAAGAATTGGACAAAACTTTTCATTCGTTGGGATAATTCGGAATTCATGGCTTCACTCCGATAACGCCATTCCCAGTTACCTTCTCCATAGCTCGGAATATTCATTCTAGCATTGGATCCCAATCCCAAAATATCCTGTAAGGGGAAAATCGCCACATTGGCAACGGAAGCCAAAGCTAAACGAATCATATCCCAATGTACGCCGTCATGACTTATAGAACCTAAATAGAAACATAAATTGCTTTTTTCGACATCGCTCGCTTTCTCATACCAACCTACGGTAGTATCATTATCGTGAGTTCCGGTATAAATTACACAATTATTCTCTTGGACGTTGAAAGGTAAATAAGGATTGCCAGCGTCTCCACCAAAAGCAAACTGTAAAACCTTCATACCGGGAAATTCAAACTTATCCCGTAAAGCTTCTACTTCTGGAGTAATAGTTCCTAAATCTTCCGCTAATACTGGTAAAGTACCAAGTTGTTTTTTAATCGTTTCAAACAACTTATCTCCAGGTGCTTTTACCCACTCGCCATTTACAGCAGTTTCTTCACCCAAAGGTACGGCCCAAAAAGCTTCAAATCCCCGGAAATGGTCGATACGAATGATATCAACATAATCGAGCATCGCTTCAAAACGCTGCACCCACCACTTAAACTTTTGCTTTTCCAATTGCTTCCAATCGTAAACTGGATTACCCCACAATTGACCGGTATTACTAAAATAATCTGGAGGTACACCCGCCATTAATGCTGCTTCTCCAGTATCTTTATCTAAACAAAAATTTTCCGGATTTCCCCAGACATCAGCGCTATCATGAGCTACATAAATAGGAATATCGCCGACAATCTGAACGCCGCGATCATTCGCGTATTCTCTTAATTCCGACCATTGGCTATAAAATTGGAACTGAAGAAACTTGTGATAAAAAACCTCCGATTCTAATTCTTTTTTCGCCTTTTCTATCGCTTTAGGTTTACGCTTAGCGATATCTTTATCCCAAGTATTCCAGCTTGCGCCTCCGTTACTATCCTTAAGCGCCATAAATAATGCATAATCATCAAGCCAATAAGCTTTTGAATCGCAAAATTCTTTAAATGCTTTTTGCTGTTCTTTAGTAGAATTAGCTTTGAAATTAGAACAAGCTTTTTTCAACAAAGGGATTTTAGTTGATTCAACTCGCTGATAATCTACGTTATCTAGCGGAAATTCCGGTAGGTTATTAAAATCCTCATCAGCCAGTAAAGCTTCATCTAGCAACTTTTCGGGGCTAATCAATAGAGGATTACCCGCTAGAGCCGAATAACACATATAAGGTGAATTACCAAAACCAGTAGGCCCTAAAGGTAAAATTTGCCAATACTGTTGATAACCATCTTTGAGAAAATCAATAAAACGGTAAGCTTCATTGCCTAAATCGCCAATACCAAAGCGACTGGGAAAACTTGTAGGATGAAGTAAAATACCGCTGCTTCTAGGAAAAGGCATAATTTATCCTAACTATAGAAAAAGCGTATCCAATCGAATCTATCACAATGTTACTTGTTAGTGGTTAGTTGTTAGTAGTTAGTTGGCGAGTGGTTAGTTATGGGTTAAAAGTAGTTATTACTAATAACCTCCGGTCTAATTTCTTATTCTTCATGACTATGAATTACCAAAATCCAGTTCCTACAGTAGATATAATTATCGAGTTAATTGATAAGCCACATCGACCGATAGTATTAATTGAACGTCATTACGAACCTCTCGGTTGGGCTATTCCTGGTGGTTTTGTGGATTATGGGGAAGCTGTGGAAACTGCTGCAAAAAGAGAAGCTTTGGAAGAAATTGGTTTAGAAGTGGAGTTAGTTGAACAGTTTCATGTATATTCCGATCCTCAGCGTGATGCACGTAAACATACGATAAGCATTGTGTTTATTGCAACCTCTATTGGGGAACCCAAGGCCGGTGATGATGCTAAAGATGCAGCGATTTTTGAGTCTTGGAATGTACCTGGGAATTTATGTTTTGACCACGATCGCATTTTGCAAGATTATTGGCGATATCGGCATTATGGCATACGTCCGGGGGTTTAGAATTTTTATTTAGGATTTTATCGCGAATTTCAAAAGCCTCTCCTTTCTTGAGGGGAGAGGTACTCTTCGAGAAGACTTCGTCAATGGAGAGGGGTTAAAAAAATTTACAGCACTCAACCTAACACGGCTATATTGAATCAAAAATAGCGCAAATTGACTTGTTGGAACAACGAATTGAACTACCGCTGCGCTTTATTCTATTACTCCCGAAACGGGCTTGCAATTAACTGATTAAAACCTGATTCTACTTCTAGCCCGCTTCGGGAGCCGCTTCGCTAATAGAATAATAGTTCAATTCTTAAATAGGATGGCCCGCAACTGGCATATTTTTTCTTGTAGGGGAGGCAAAAAGGGGTGTAGATTTTCTTCCCCCTTTATTGCCGTTGTGTGACACAACGTAAGATGGCGGAACGTAATAATAAGGCTTGTGGTGTCACGCACCAACCACTGATTGTGACACTTACGTCAGTCCTGTTAAATTTAAATAAGTCTCTCAAAACTGCAATTTCAGCATAAGTGTCTATTAGTCACCTTTAATACAAAATAACGAGATTATACTGGATTAATTGTATTCAAAGGTGCATTATGAACGCTGAAGAACTTTTAGAAAAATATAAAGCAGGTGAGCGGGATTTCGATAAGACATATTTGAGAATTTTAAATTTCAAAGGTGCAGATTTAAGTGAAATAGAATTGCGATCGGCAGATTTGGCTGGATGCGATTTAAGTCAAGCAAATTTAAGTGGATCTTGCCTTTACAATACAAATTTTAGTAGAGCATCTCTAATGGAAGCAAATCTAAGTCAAGTAGAAGCTCTTGATGTCAATTTTACTTTAGCAGAACTCAGTGGCGCTGATTTTAACAAGGCTTATATGAAAGATGCTAACTTGAGTAACGCCAATCTGGAAAACACAAATTTTAGCGGTGCTATTCTATATAGCGCCAATTTGAATAAAGCAAATTTTTCTAAAGCAAATCTCTGCTCGTGCAAACTCGATAACGCAAACCTCACTCAAACTAACTTCACCCAAGCTGATTTGAGTAGACATGATTTAAGCAAAGTAAAGCTTCAACACGCCAATTTTCAACAAGCCATTCTTCTAGCTGTTAATTTAATTAACCACGATTTATCAGGAATCAATTTTACTGGAGCTACCTTAGCAGCAGCAAACTTGAAAAACACAAACCTAACAAAAGCCTGCTTACAAAATGCCAACCTCCAGGGAGCCGATTTACAAAACGCCAACCTCACCAAAGCCAACCTAAATAACACCAATCTAAGAAAAGCCGATTTAACCAACGCCAATATTTACGGCGCTACATTTGAAAATGCGGACCTAACAGGTGCGATAATGCCAGATGGGGAAATATATCAACAAGAATCCCATCAACCAGCAGCATCTTATATCATGGTGGAATCTATGACTCGTAAAGTTATTAAAACCGATCAGGCACCGGCACCAGTAGGACCTTATAATCAAGCTATTACAGCATCTGGTCAAATGATTTTCGTTGCCGGACAAATTGCGATCGATCCTAGAGCGGGTAATGTCGTTTATACCGATGACGTGACGAAGCAAACCGAACGAGTAATGACTAATCTTGAAGCTATTTTAACAGAAGCTGGCGCTACCTTTGAAAATGTTGTAAAAACTACCGTCTTTTTAAAAGATATGAGTGATTTTGCAGCGGTAAATACAATTTACGCAAAATATTTCGACGAAGCAACCGCTCCCGCACGTGCTTGTGTAGAGGTTTCGCGGTTACCAAAAGATGTTTTGGTAGAAATTGAATGTATTGCAATGGTTTAAAATTTAAATTCAATTAATGTTGTTTTTCCAACAAAAAAATTATCCGTAATTTTCCGAAATAGCTCTATTTAAAGTTGATTCTATAAATAAGTCGATTTGGCGAATACATCCCCAAGGTGAGTATTGCTCACCTTTTTACTTTCAACTTAAACGAAGGAAGAAGGAAGAAGGAAGAAGGAAGAAGGTTGGAATTGGGATGGGGATTTAAACCCCAACCCATTCACGCAGAGCGTGGGGCGTATCTTCCACCTTTGAGCGGTGGGGAATTAAACCCATATGTTTAAGTTAAATGTTATTTTCCTCAACCTAGGGAATCCGAATTTTTCATAACCACTCATAAGTTAGTAGATAAATTGAAAAAACCCAGTTTTTGTCAAAAAACCGGGTTTATTAATCTGATGCGGTATGATCGCAACTTGTTATATATTTTCTAAAGCTGCGAGAATCATTGTTTAGGTGACATACTCCCACACTGAATCAAAGATTACAGTGTGGGCTTCTCGGCGACTCCTGGTATTCCATCGAACATTAACCGTTACTCCTCCGGAGTCACTTCGTGTTCAGCGCGGCACGACTCGTTAGAGTAACGCGAAGCGTCTCCGAAGGAGATACTTTATTAACGACACGAGATGTCCCTCCGCACCGGGTTTAATTAAGTTCCTATTTAATCTGTAGGCTGCATTGCTGCATTTAATTGGACTACACCTACATCCATATTTTATCATGATATCCTTTCTTATTGATAAAAGCGCCACTGTCCTCAATGACTCGTTAATTAAAAATCAACATTGTTCTTGAGGACGTGGCACTTTTATCCGGGATTCATCCCACACTTCTTTTCAAGTAAGTGTGGGGCAACTCCGGCTTTAGCTAAAATCTTGTTCTGTTGTAATTGGTACTTGCGACTCCGGAGGAGCTTCTGGTGTATCTTGAGGAAATACAGGGGAAAATTCTATTTCACCATTCTCTGAAGATTGTTCTAATTCATCATTGCTAGGAATAACAACTTCCGAATCAGGAGAAGCTTCAACAGTTTCCGCTGGTTGCTTTTTCTCCTTAGATGAAATAATTTCTTGCATCAACTGCTCAATAACTTCTGCTTGCTCGACATTACCTTGTTTTCGATATTGTTTGTGAGCGCGTCTGAGAACTTGCTTTGCTTTATTTAACTCCCCCTGCTTGTAAAAAGCTACTCCCAAATTGTAATAAGCAGAAGGATTATTCGGAATACGACGGATAGCTTGAATGTAAGTTTCAATAGCTTCAGGAGTTTGACCTCTAACAGCTAATAAAGTACCCAAATTATTGTATGCTGCAACATTATCAGGATTTAACTGTAAAGTTTCGCGGTAAGCAATAATAGATTTAGCCGTATCTCCTTGTTCTTGTAAAGCCATTGCCAAATTAAAATAAGCATCGGCATTATTGCTGTCGAGATTAATCGATTGCTGATAAGCAGCGATCGCATCTTCATTTTGTCCTTGTTGGTACAGCACTAAACCGAGATTATACTGTGCATTAGCCATCGTCGGTTCAACTACTAATGCTTGACGGTAAGCAGTAATAGCAGCTTCGTTTTGTCCTTGTTTTTGCAATGCTAAGCCTAAGTTATAGTAACCTTCAGCTAAATTAGGATTAAGACGAATCGCCTCCCCATACTCCTGTACCGCTGCATCCAAACGATTTTGTTTGAGAAAAATATTACCTAAATAATTCCGTGCAGAAGCAAGATTAGAATCACGACTTAAAGCAGCTCGTAAAGCTAATTCAGCCCCCTGCAAATCACCACGGTTATAGCGCATAACTCCTTGCTGAAATAAACCCGCAGCTTCCAAATCTTGAGTGACAACAGTTTCTGCTACAACCCTATTTTCAGGTAATTCAGCAATCGTCAATCCAACGAATGTAGCACAGGAGCAAAATAGTAAAGGAACAGAAGCACGAATTATACGCTGAATTTTTGCAAATTTTTGAAACATTTTGGGCATTTGCACTTATTGCTAGATGCTGTTTAAGTTAGAATGCCCACCCAAGCCGGGAAAATTGAAATTTTTTCTATATATTTTCAGAAGAAGTTAGGAATTAACAATAAAAAACTACCAAACTATCATGGTACTGTTATTAGAATGGTGCGTTACGGCCGCCTCAAAAATTTAACCTCAAATAACACATACGAGGGGCCCTAACAGCAACGGCAATAAAGCGGGAGGAGTATCCACACCGCTTTTTGCCTCCCCTACAAGTTCACTGTCATGGTACAGCTTCTGGTAGAATTAACATCGCATCACCGAAGGAATAAAAACGATATCGAGATGCGATCGCCTCCTCATAAACATTCAACAATCTTTGTCTGCCAATTAAAGCGCTTACTAACATCAGTAAACTTGAACGAGGTAAATGAAAGTTGGTAATCAAACCTTCTACTACCCGCCATTGATACCCCGGATAAATAAATAAGTTGGTTTCGCAACAGTTTGGCTTTAATTCTCCATCTTTAGCTGCTCCTTCTAAAGCACGTACCACCGTTGTTCCTACAGCAATAATTCTTCCACCTTTTGCTTTGGTAGCGCGGATTTTTTCTACAGTTTCCGCTGGCACTTCAATCCATTCTCCATGCATTTCATGAGTAGTTACATCTTCTACTTCCACAGGGCGAAATGTACCAACTCCCACATGTAACGTCACAAAAGCTCGATTAATTCCAGTTTGCTCGAGTTTATCTAATAGTTGGGGAGTAAAATGCAATCCCGCTGTAGGTGCTGCAACTGCTCCAGGATTTTCCGCGTAGACTGTCTGATATTGTTCGCTGTCGGCATTACTCGCACTAATGTAAGGCGGTAAAGGTACTTCACCAAATACATCTAATAACTGTATTAAAGACATGCCAGGAGGTACATCAAATTGTAGCAACCGCCCTCCTGTAGCTTCGTCTGTCTCCAAAACCTTAGCAATTAATTCCTTACAAGGTGTTTCTAGACTATCTTTATTTGCCTCAAAAATAATTTCACTACCTCGTTTAAACCGCTTTCCCGGCTTCACCAAAGCCAACCAACAATTTTGCTGCTTTTCTGACAACAGCAAAACTTCTATCTGCGCTCCCGTAGATTTACTCCCGTAAAGTCTCGCCGGTATGACTTTTGTATCATTCATCACTAGTAAATCGTGAGGACGAAGAATTGCTGATAAATCTCGAAAAATGCGATGACTTGGTAATTTTTCGATACCAGTATTAGGGGAATCTACTACCAATAGCCGCGAACTATCTCTGGGAACAACAGGGTTTTGAGCAATTAACTCAGGAGGTAGATTGTAGTCATATCCATTAAGAGTACGGTCTAAATTAATATTTGTGGGAACTTGACTTGAAGAGTGAATGTCTTGAGATAAGTTGGTTTCTGATGCCAAAGAATTATTTTTTCTGTCTTGAGATGGTTGCTGCATTTATATTAATACTTTTTTTACAAAAGAATTAGAAATTATAGTTTATAAAAGAAATCTAGACTATCAGCCCTAAGTGAGATTGAGCATATTACACAAAGATGTATTTTAAGTAATACGCAAAACCGACTATAAAAATTGGGTAAACCTCCCCATCTAAAAACGGGGGCTTTTACCCTACCAGAGGTTGGGGTCTATATATCAATAATAGAGATGTAAAATTGGCTATTATCCACCACCAAGATGGAATACTTGTATTACCTGGCAAATGCCAGCTTAACTTTGAGGGTTGTTCAATATTTGCACGCCAGACACCACATACCTGTTTCCTTCATCACCGTAATTCATCAAATTGATGGTTGGGTGGTTAGAGTCAAGCTCGATTATCAAGTTTGCAGTAATGAAGATGGTGATATTCGAGCTTTCTTGAACGAACTAGGAATTCCTTACGAGCCTCCAATGCGAGTGCAAATGGCACTTTGGAGTTTGGAAGCGCAACAGAATCCTGTTGAGGTAATGCGTCGCTATCAAGTCGCTATTGTTTCTCACGGCAGCCCTGACAAAGAAGAAATTGAAGCATTCCGGCAACAATTTGTTAGAGGATTAGGTTACTGTCCAGAAACTTTGGCGTGATAATTTCTGCGATATCTAGCTGTTAAGCTGTTACAACTGAATAATTATTAATTGATAACTAGTAATATTTGTTATGCTCGCAAAAAGCATTAAT
>JBCBQE010000078.1:268-13147 GCA_039820385.1 Cyanobacteria bacterium J06635_10 | reverse complement strand
GCTAGGAGAACATTGGAAAGTTATTGGTATAGCCACATCTGTTTTATTAGTTCATGTGATTTTTCTACCCTTTTTTACTCTATGGGCTACACGTTTTGTTTTTCCTAAGAAAGTTTAAATTTGGGCCGCATGGGGAATTGGGCATGGGGAATTGGGCATGGGGCATAGGGCATGATATAATGCCCTCCGAGCACGCTAGGAAGACGGGCTCTGGGACAACGTTTCGGTGATTAACCAACCTACAAACTTGGGTTAGACAGGAAAATCAAATTTCGTTTGTAACGCCTGCTTTATAATTATCGTGTCGTAACCCAACATTAATTTTTTCTGATAAATAGAGATATTTAACAATACCCCCGTTAGAAAATGTTGGGTTACTTACATCTTGCACCATTCTCAACAACCGCCTTAGAATAAATTCTCAGGCTAATACACAAAGTCTTCTAAAGAAGACTGAGCAGGGCATGAGAGTGCGTTTTAACGTACTTTGTATATGAGCCTTGAAATTCATTTCAAGGCGGTTATGAAGGCTCAACGAAAATGGTGCAAGATATCAGGTTACAGCCCTTTCCTTAATTTTTGTTGAGCATCATTATTCTTCGTGCGCCGCGAGCCCAACCTACAAACTACAAACTTTTTTCTGATCAATAGAGATATTTAACAATACCCCCGTTAGAAAATGTTGGGTTACAGCGCTTTCCTTAATTTTTTTTTGAGCATCATTATTCTTCGTGCGCCGCGAGCCCAACCTACAAACTTCTGCAATTAAAGTAAGTTTTCATCTCTTGCCAGGGTAAATCTGATTTTTAAACAAGAAATTAGAAACTGCACCGTAACCCAACATTATTCGTGATTGTTTTAATTATTGATGTTGGGTTACGACACGATTGAAAATCATTGTTTTTCATCAAACTTATATTCGTGCCTAACCCAACCTACTGATTACTCGTAATGATAACCACAAGGCCAAAAATCAATTTGAGTATTTCCAAGCCGGTAAACTAGTCTCTTCCCCATCCCCTAATCTTTATTCCCCTAAACTACAAACCGCTTCCATAAACTGTTGAGAAACAAAAGGTAAAATATCTCGACTCTTAGCATTTACTTTCCCTTCGGTAAATACAATTAATAAATAAGGACGCTTATCTGGTATTTCAATATAAGCTGCATCGTGAAACACGGAAGAAGTCCAACCACCTTTTGACCAAATTTTTGCTGACTGTGGAAGAGCACCACCCAAAAAACCCGTAACTTGGTTTTCTTCTACATCTAAAGGTAATTCTTCGGGATTTAAACTGCGCTTCATGATATTCATCATTTTTTGGGAACGGGTGGCGCTGACTGCAACTCCGCCGACAATCGCGTGCAATAATCTGGCGATCGCATTGGTAGTTACCATATTGCGATTTTCCAATAACTCTCCGTAAAATGCTCGTTCTCTTCCGAAAGGACCATCACCCCAAGTTTTTTGACATACATTTACTGTCTGTAATTCTTCCCATCCCAAAGACTGTAAATAGCGGTTGACAAAATGGCGCTGCTGTTTCCAAGTTTCAAATGGTCCTGTAGGTAATTCCGGTCCAGAAGTAGTGCCGGTTAAGACATCAACAATCAAACTTGTGGCATCGTTACTCGAATCCACAATCATATCCCGCATGGCTCGCTCTAACTCAGCAGAACTCTCAATCATGCCTTTTTCTTGCCATTCATGTATCGCCAGTAAATAAAATAATTTAACTACAGAAGCCGGATAAATTCTTTCTCCACCGCGATAAGTAAAACCACGTACCGGGTGACTCCAAAAAGCATCTGGAGTTAAAGCTCCACCCGTATTTACAGGTACCGGTGGGTCATAGATAATCCAAGTTAAAGCAATTTGGTTACGAGCTAACGTAGGAAATTTAGCCCAAGTAGCCTCTAAAATACCATTACCGAGTTTTTCAAGTTGTTCGTCGTTTTTAAAGAAAAACATAGCCACCGTCCGATTGTGAATTAAACTTCGTTGTCAACACTTACAGATTTTTATGGTTTCTCAAGAGAAATTGCAAGCAAACGTTGAATATGTAACACAAGCCGATTTGAATATCTACGATTCTCCCGAATGTCAGGATTTGGCTACTCAAGCGGAGAAAGGGAGATATTTACGGGTAATGGTAGAAACTTTAAATCCAACTTCTGTACAGATATGCTTATGTGAAGATGATTATCCTGGTTGGCTGGCGATCGCCGATTTGAATTTTTTATCCCCAGCAGTTGAACCATTACAAGTTAAATCATTCTCAGAAGCTGAAATAAAGCAACTTATACCCTCCGTTATCGCCTTTACTCAGCAAGCCATGGAACAACCAAATTACTACCTCTGGGGTGGTACTGTAGGACCAAATTATGATTGTTCGGGATTGATGCAAAAGGCGTTTGCTTCAGTGGGGATTCGCATACCCAGAGATGCTTACCAGCAAGAACATGAAGTGCAAGAAGTTTGTACTGTAGAGAATTTCGATCCACAATCATTACAGATTGGCGATCTAATATTTTTCGGCACTCCTCAAAGAGCAACTCACGTAGCGCTTTATTTGGGAGATGGTAAATACATCCATAGCTCTGGCAAAGATAAAGGACGAAATGGTATTGGGATCGATTGCCTTTCGGAACAGGGAGACGAGGTTAGTCAGTCATATTATAAACAGCTACGAGGCGTAGGAAGGGTGGTAAGCAGTTACATCCCACAAAAAGGCTAAGGATAAAAATAATGATGAGAAATGGGCTTGTTTCTGGAAGATTACTTGGAGAAGAAGGTGCAATGGCTTCTGTTCCCGATGTTTCGGTGGTAGTTCCGGTACATAACGAAGTAGAAAGTTTACCTCATTTACTAGAAGCAATTTCATCTACTTTGATTGAAAGTAATTTAAGTTACGAAATTATTTGCATTGACGATGGTTCTACGGATGGTTCCGTACAACTGCTAAAAGAACAAGCACAATCGCGCCAGGACCTCAAAGGTATAATTTTGCGACGCAATTACGGTCAAACTGCGGCAATGGCTGCCGGTTTTTATCATGCACGGGGCAAATATATTGTATCTTTAGATGCCGATCTACAGAACGACCCTGTTGATATCCCCATGCTATTAGCAAAGTTAGAAGAAGGTTACGACTTAGTAAGTGGTTGGCGGAAAAATCGCCAAGATGCAGCCTTAACCCGCTTACTACCTTCTAAAATTGCTAACTGGTTAATTCGCCGCATCACCAGCGTTAACATTCATGATTATGGTTGTTCTCTGAAAGCCTATCGCGCCGAACTTGTAGCCGATATGAATTTATACGGCGAACTACACCGCTTCTTACCTGCCTTAGCCTATATCGAAGGTGCAAGAATTACCGAAATGCCCGTACGCCATCATGCACGTCGTTTTGGTAGTAGTAAATATGGTTTAGGTCGTACTTTCCGGGTAGTAATGGACTTATTCACCATCGCTTTCATGAAGAAATTCCTCAATCGTCCGATGCACGTTTTTGGACTCTGGGGTTTAATCTTCATGGTTTCAGGTGGAGTAATAAGTACTTATTTAACCTGGGCAAAATTAGTATTAGGTCAAGATATTGGCGATCGCCCTTTATTAATATTGGCTGTATTACTCTTGGTAACTGGAGTACAGCTATTTTGCTTCGGTTTACTCGCTGAGTTGCTCATGCGTACTTACCACGAATCCCAAGGTAGACCAATTTACCGCATCCGGGAAGTTGTGGAGAATAAGGGGCAAATGTCTTTGAAGTAGAAAGTTAATTTAAATTAAATATGTAAATAATTAGACGTAGTATGTAAGAAATGCTGCGTCTTTTTAATGTTTTACTTAGTTGTTTTTTAATCCCAATACAGTTCAGATAAGCAATATTCTCTCCCGCTGCTCCCCCTGCAAGTCTTGCACAGATCAATTTCTTAACTGAACCGTATTGTTTTTTATTCCATATTCCGCACCCTAGCTGTTAATGAAAAAATTTTTGCATCCCGTTATATTAATTCTATTGAGCTTATTGCTAACAATTAGCCCTAGCTTGATAACCTACAAGTTCCAGTGGCAAAATTCAAGAGCTATTGCTATGAATGATCCAAATTATCTAACCCAAGAGTTAGAATGGCAAAATCCACAAATTTTTGGAATTAATAAAGAACCCGGTCATGCAACATTAATTCCGTTTAGTAATGAACAGGATGCCTTGACTTTTGATAG
Source organism: Cyanobacteria bacterium J06635_10 (assembly GCA_039820385.1). Classification (GTDB taxonomy): domain Bacteria; phylum Cyanobacteriota; class Cyanobacteriia; order Cyanobacteriales; family Nostocaceae; genus Rivularia. The sequence continues at coordinate 8,919 of JBCBQE010000078.1, read as the reverse complement.
AAGCAAATCAAAAAACTTTATCCTCTTAAATGGTGAGTGGGATTTCCAATTCAAAGAAAGTCCACTTCAGGTAAATAAAGATTTTTATAACACTAAAAGCTGGGAAAAAATAGAAGTTCCTTCCAATTGGCAATTAAAAGGATACGGTCAGCCTATTTATACCAATATCAAGCATCCTTTTCCCACTAATCCTCCTTATGTACCAGAGGATAAAAACGAAACTGGCCTTTATCGAAAAGAGTTTTTTTTACCTACAGAGTGGAATAATAAAGAAATATTTATTCACTTTGATGGAGTCCAATCTGCTTTTTATCTCTGGGTAAATGGGAAAAAAGTCGGTTACAGCGAAGGTAGTATGACTCCTGCTGAATTTAAACTGAATCCATATCTCCAACAAGGTAAAAATCAAATTGCTGTGAAAGTAATTCGTTGGTCTGATGCTTCTTATTTAGAAGATCAAGACTTCTGGAGATTAAGCGGTATCTACAGAGATGTATATTTATTTGCGACTCCAAAAGTAGCAATTAGAGACTTTTTTGCTAAATCTACTCTAGACAGTTCTTATCAAAACGGGATATTAAATTTAGAAATTGATGTTAATAATTATAACCAAAAAACTGCCTCTAAATATGTAGTCAAAGTCAACCTTTACGCACCCAATAACCAGATAGTATTTTCAGAGAGAATAAATTTACCCAAAAAAATCCCTAGTCACAGTGAAGCTAGAGTCAGCTTAAACAAAATAATTGACTCGGTTAAACCTTGGAGCGATGAACAACCTCACCTATATAAATTAACTTTAACTTTATTAAATGATAAAGATGAGGAAATCAATGCTATTAGCAGTAAAATTGGTTTTCGGACTACAGAAATTAAAAATGGTCAATTTTTACTCAATGGCGTTCCAGTATTAATCAAAGGGGTAAACCGTCACGAATTCGATCCTGACAATGGTAGAGTTGTCACCAAAGAAGACATGATTCGTGATATTAAACTGTTAAAACAAAATAATTTCAACGCTGTTAGGACTTCTCACTATCCAAATGTACCGCTTTGGTATGAACTTTGCGATGAATATGGTATTTATCTCATGGATGAAGCTAATGTAGAAAGTCACGAATTGTGGAAATGGAAAAATATCATTCTAGCAAATAATCCTGAGTACTATAACTCCTTTATTGATAGAGGGGTTTCTATGGTAGAACGAGATAAAAATCATCCCTCTATTATCATTTGGTCATTAGGAAATGAAGCAGGGATTGGGAAAGCTATTAGAAATATGGCAAATGAAATGAAGAAAATTGATGATAGTCGTCCCATCCATTATGAAGGTAGATTTCCTTACAAGATGAGAAGTTTAACTGAATTTGATTTCATTTCTAATATGTATGTAGGGGTTGAAGACATGATCTATCTCACTGAAAAAGATCCAACCAGACCTGTGATTTTGAGTGAATATTCTCACTCTATGGGAAACTCTACAGGAAATTTTTATAAATATTGGGATTTAATTGAAAATCCTCAATATCCAAGAATACAAGGTGGTTTTATCTGGGATTGGGTAGATCAAGGACTAAGAAAAACAACTGAGGATGGAGTGGAATATTTCGCTTATGGCGGTGATTTTGGTGATATTCCTAATGACAAAAACTTTTGTATAAATGGTCTGGTATTACCCGATAGAACTCCTTCTCCTGATTTATTAGAAGTGAAAAAAGTTCAAGATTTTATCGATGTGATACCTCAGGATATTAAGGTAGGAAAAATCAAAATAAAAAACAAATATCACTTCACTAATTTAAACTTTGTTACTCTCAAGTGGGCTTTACTAGAAAATGGTACAATTCTGCAAACCAGTGAAATTCCAAATTTGAACATTCCGGCTTTATCTGAACAAGCTATTAATATTCCTTTTTCCCAACCTATATTAAAGCCTGGTAAAGAGTATTGGTTAAACTTCAGCTTCCAATCAAAAGAAGATACACCTTGGGCAAATAAAGGATTTGAAATTGCCAAAGAGCAGTTGAAATTACCTGACAATAAAATTCCCCAGCCACTTGTTAATGTAATGAATTTTGATGAAATTGAAGTCAAAGAAAATAACCAAACTATATCAGTACAAGGAATTGACTTTGCTATTACCTTAGATAAAGCACAAGGAATCTTTAATTCTTGGGTTTATCAAGGAAAAGAAATGCTCGTAAGAGGACTTAAATTCAACCTTTGGAGAGCACCTATTGATAATGATGGTAGTGAAATCTTCGATGGTATGTATGCTGCTCAATGGTATGATAATGCTCTCGACAAAATGGATTATAAAAACTTAACTTATCAGATTAAGAAGCTGTATGGAAATAAGGCTGTCAAAATAACTGTAAAAGGTACTTTAGGTTCTGATAAACCCATGAAATTCGACTTCTTTACAAATTACACAATTTTTGGTGATGGAGAAGTTTTTGTAGATAATACGGTTATAAATGACAATAATGAATTAATGTCTATCCCTAGAATAGGAATGAATATGATTGTTCCCAAAGAAATGGATAATTTTCAATGGTATGGGAGGGGAATTCACCAGTCTTACCAAGATAAAAAACAAAGTGCTTTTATCGGTGTTTACTCCAACCAAGTTACTGATAACTATTGGCCATACATCAAACCACAAGAAAATGGCAATAAAACTGATGTAAGATGGGCGACTTTAACCAATGATAATAGGGTGGGTTTTTTAACTAATACACAAGAAAAAATCAACGTTAGTGCACATCACTATTCTCTGGAAAATCTGACTAATGCCAAACATACTTACGAGGTCAAAGATTCTGGTAACACCACTTTTAATATTGATTATAAGCAAATGGGAGTTGGGGGAGACGATAGTTGGAGCCCCAGAATTCATCAAGAATTCTTACTGAAAGATAAGTATTACCGATATAGCTTCACTATTAGACCAATTGATTTAAAGAGTCAATCATTAGAAAAATTATTAGAAAAAAATCTTCCTTTCTTGCGTTGAAGTTGATTACTGTAACCACCGTACCGCTTGCGTGAGTCAAAAGTATTATAGGATAAGCCTTTCAACCTTTTGAAACGGGTGCGCTATAACTGCCTTTGCTGTACTAGTCGATTTCTTTATAAACCAGTAATTTCACCAATACAGTATATCTTCTGATTTTGTTATATAAATTAATGTAACATAGACTTTATAGTTTTTTATTTGTTCGGAATTGTCGAACCATAAGTAAAAAACTATAAATCGCAAACCTCACACAATATTTGCATCTGCCGTGAAAGTTTTATTCTCACTTGATAGTCAAGTACGGCGAAACCTGCTGGTTTTATTTGCAGCAGGTTTATTATTTTGGGCTAGTTTATCTTCATTATTACCAACTTTACCGCTTTATATCGAAGATATTGGAGCAACAAAGCAGCAAATTGGTGTTATAATGGGGAGCTTTGCTATTGGATTATTGCTATTTCGCCCATTTTTAGGTCAATTAGCAGATAAACGCGGTAGAAAAATCGTGTTGATAATCGGTATTTTATCAGCAGCGATCGCCCCTATCGGCTACAATTTTGTCCAAGATATACCGCTGTTAATCACAATCCGCGCCTTCCACGGTATCAGCATCGCGGCTTTTTCTACTGCATTTTTAGCATTAGTTGCAGATATCGCACCTGTAGAAAATCGTGGCGAATTAATTGGCTACATGAGTCTAGTTAATCCAGTTGGTTTGGCAATTGGGCCAGCATTAGGGGGTTATTTAATGGAAGCTTATGGTTACACTCCGTTATTTATATTCTCTAGCACTTTAGGTTGTCTGGGATTGTTATGTACCGTGCCAATTATTAATCCAGTAGTAGAAGCACAGGAGCAAGTTGTAAATAACGATATTCCATTTTGGCAAAAATTAATTAGTCCCAGAGTCAGAATTCCTGCGATTATAATGCTGATAATCGGTTTTACTCTTGGTACCTTACACACTTTCGTACCATTATTTATCAAATCAACCGGAGCAGATTTGAACCCAGGATTATTTTACACGGCAGTGGCGATCGCCAGTTTTTGTTCTCGATTATTTTCCGGAAAAGCTAGCGATCGATTTGGCCGCGGTTTATTTATTACTTTGGCTTTAGTTTGCTACACTTTGGCAATGATATTATTATGGACTGCCAATAGCTCGGAGGATTTCTTATTCGCGGCAACTATTGAGGGAATTGGTGGTGGTACGATAATTCCCATGATGGCAGCGATGATCACAGATAGAGCTTATCCTCACGAAAGAGGAAGGATATTTAGTTTGTGCATGATCGGTTTTGATATTGGTGTTGCTCTTGCTGGCCCAACTTTTGGTATAGTTGCTCAAGAAATTGGTTATCGTAATATATTCGGATTTAATTTTTTTATTACCTTCGCAGCGGTGATTATCTTTATTACTTTATCGAGTAAAAATTTACCCGCTTCTTTACGTTTCGCTTTTGGGCGTGGTGTTGATGTTTACTCACTAAATAAGTTAACACTCAACAGTCAACAGTGAGCAGTCAACAGTCAACAGTGAACAGTATTTTGTAGGGGAGGCAAAAAGCGGTGTGGATACACAAAGCCGCTTTATTGCCGTTGCTGTTACGGCCCCTTGTATGTATTATTTGAGGTTAAATTTTTGAGGCGGCCGTAACGCACCATTCTAATAGCACTACCATGACAGTGAGTGATTTTTGAGGATTGGCGAAACTGCCACTACTGAAGATGGAAGTAATGATAATGGTTTGTAGTCAATATTTTAATTATCGGATGAAATATTTGCATGCGAAGTATTGCTCTAGAATATTCTATAGGCAATAGAAACAAACCACTCCTACTGTGCAGTTGGTAACATATACTAAAAAAAGATAAGAGCGAAAAGTCAAATTTCTTAACTCTTCGCTCTTAATTTCTAACTATTTAAAAAGCGGGCGAGAAGGGATTCGAACCCCTGACACCGTGGTCCGTAGCCACGTGCTCTAGTCCACTGAGCTACACGCCCTCACTAGAATTCTATAATAACATATGTCAGCCACATGACACAAGAAAATTTTCAAAATTCGCCAGATTCCTTTCGAGGCCAGGCTTTAACTCATTTGGATAATCGTGGAGAAGCCCAGATGGTAGATGTATCTGCCAAAGCACTCACTGTTAGAGAAGCTGTTGCTGCTGGTAGAGTGCGGATGAAAGAAGAAACTTTTGCGGCAATTGAATCGGGTAATGCTCCAAAAGGGGATGTATTGGCAACGGCGAGACTGGCTGGAATTATGGCTGCAAAGCAAACGTCTACTTTGATTCCTTTATGTCATCCGTTACCGTTACAAAAAATTGAAGTGCAAATAACGGCTTTATCTGAACTACCGGGTTATGAAATTCAAGCAACTGTCAAAACTAAAGCTGAAACCGGGGTGGAAATGGAAGCTTTAACGGCGGTAACTGTAGCTGCACTAACTTTATACGATATGGCGAAGGCGTTAGAAAAGTCGATTCAAATTGAATCAATACATTTGGTAAGTAAAAGTGGTGGGAAATCGGGAGATGATTGATAAGGGGTAAGGAGTAAGGGGTGAGCCACAATCGCCCTCACTCTATAAGAGTGGGGCTACGCAAACAAAGCCCCTCTTCAGGGGCTTTAAGGATTTAATTAGCCCGCTGCCACGGCGGGCTTGGTAAATATAGCCCGTTGAACCTGGATTAAATCTGATTCCGCGCTTTAAGCTGCAAATAACGATCGACTAACTTGTCTGTAATTTGATTTGCTGGGGCATCGAGTACTAATACGCCTTTTTGTTTGAGTTGAGCAAATGCTACTTGACGTTGGGATAATAAATCTAAAGCCACTGCACGGTTGTAAGCTCCTGTAACCCCTCCTTGTATTGAAGAAGTATGAGCCAAGTTATCAACTTGAGGATCGCGCAATGTCACGCAAAATGGTAAATAACGGGGTGAGAGTCTAGTAAGTGCGGCTAAAAGTTCATTAGAAGCGGTAGCATCAACTATATCGGTAATCACCACTACGAGACAGCGCCTAGTTTGTTGTTGTACAACTTTGGTTACCGCACTTAAATAATCCGATTCCATCAAAACTGGTTGAATTGGTGTTAATCTATCGATTAAATGATTTAATTGATTTTGACCTCGCTCTGGGGGAATCCACGTATGTATTTGGCGATCGAATACACCAACTCCGACTTTATCTCCTCGATGCAATCCTGCTAATGCTAAGGATAAAGCTGCATTCAAACCCCAGTCAAATCGCTGTAAATTTTGCACTCTTGCCGTCATCAAGCGCCCTCTATCAAGCAAAATCATCAAAGTTTGCTCAAGTTCTGGTTCTAACACTCTTACTAATGGTGGCGAATTACCGTATGTTGAACTTCTCCGAGCGGTTGCTTTCCAATCAATAAACCGTAAATCGTCGCCGGTGCGGTAGTTGCGCAATTCAGCAAATTCGGTTCCAATACCCATATTGCGAAGTTTACGTATCGAACCTGACGATTGTAATGTTAAGCGAATAGAAAGCGATCGCAATCCCATCAAATCGGGATAAACTTTAATTTTGAAGCTTTGAGGAATCTTGCGATCGTTCCACGTTAAACCCCAAGCACCAAGTTGTCGCACCTGGATATCTCCCCAAGCAAATTCTCCTCGTTGGGTGGGATGAACTGTATATATTAGTTCTTGAGTACTATTAGCAGGAATCGCAGCGCGGAGTTTGGAGTTAGATACGCCGAATCCACTGGGGTAATAGTCGCAAATTTCAACTATAGCTGGGGATTTTTGGGATTTTACCGTTAACTGTATGGGGTTATCTCTGCCAACGGAAAGTCTTGGCGCTACTTCCCGGGTAATTTCAACGCGATTATTTTGCGAGCGCCAATTATCTACAAGCATTAATAACAGTATTGCCGCATCAAATAGTAAAATTACAGCAATACTTGTGGAGATGCCGAGAAAAATAGTCAGAATAGGGGCAATGATAATCCCTGATAGTAATAAAAAATAAGTACGTCTTGAAGGAATCATATCGATTTCCGGTTAAATATTTATCATATCTATGGAGGTTTGGTAAGAGGTAATACTCAAGGGGTAAGAGATAAGAGGTAATGAATTTTTTTTTAACGCAAAGGGGCGCAAAGGTTAACGCAAAGAGGCGCAGAGGTTTTTATCTTGGTACTGGAACTTTATTGAGTATGGAAGCAATTACCGCATCAATTTCCAAACCATCTAACATTGCTTCTGGTTTCAAAATCAAACGATGTCGCAACAAAGGAGGTGCAACTGCTTTCAAATCATCGGGGGTAACGAAATCTCTTCCTGCTAAATACGCCACTGCTTGAGATGTCACAAACCACGCATTAGCAGCGCGAGGTGATGCACCTAATGCTAAATCGGGATTTTGACGAGATGTTCTCACTAAGGCTAACAGGTAATCAATAATTGCTTCGCTTACTTTAACTTGTTTTACCCCTTCCCTTAACTCTATAATTTCTTCTACCCGTGCCACGGGTTTTATACTTGCAATATCCGTGCGTCGTGCTGCAAATCCCGCTTGACGGTTGAGCAACATTTGCTTTTCTGCAGCTTCTGGGGGATAATCTACTACTAATTTAAATAAAAATCTGTCTAACTGCGCTTCCGGTAAAGGATAAGTTCCTTCAAATTCTAAAGGGTTTTGGGTGGCGATCGCCCAAAATAATTCTGGTAAAGGTAAACTTTCACCGTCGAGGGTTACCTGTAATTCTTCCATCCCTTCTAACAATGCTGCTTGCGTCTTCGGAGGAGTGCGGTTAATCTCGTCTGCTAACAATACCTGGGTAAATATTGGTCCTTTTTTTAAACTAAAACTGCGAGTATTTAAATCAAAAATATTCGTACCGGTAATATCTGATGGTAATACATCCGGGGTTAATTGAATGCGGCGAAAATCTGCTTGAATTAACTGCGCCATCACTTTCACCAGGAGTGTTTTACCAGTTCCCGGTACTCCTTCCAATATAACGTGTCCGCCTGCTAAAAGTGCTACAAGTAGTTGGTTAACTAAGGTAGATTGCCCCACGACTACTTTATTCAGAGCTTCTAGGAGGTTATGAATTACAGGTTTGGTTTTACTCATTGGCGTGCTTAACTAATTTAGGCTTTTCAGACACATGGATGCAAGTAGATATCTAGTTGTTTAATTTGCAAATTTTGATTTTTAGATCAATTCTTATAGCCCATTTGCCAACCTGATGATATCTCTTACAAAGGCAGTGCCTGGGCATTTTTCGCCTTTTGGGCTTCTGCATGTACTGTTTGCCATTTTTTCAACCAGCTTAACAGTTGTCGTTCGCTTATGCGATGTTTTCCATTGTGCATGCTTAATGCTTGGTTAAGTTGGGTTGTAGGAGTTTTGATTTGTTCTATCCAAGCATCCATGACTATTTGCTTATCAAGTAATTGTTGACCTAGAGATAAAGTTTTTTGTAATCGTAATTGTTCTTCTTTACCTATCATTTCAACCACAAAGTCGTTACAATCAGCTTTTTCTAAAACTTGTGCTAAAGCTTGAATGTATTCTTCACTATTATCGACAACTCGTGTTTTTAAATTAATTGGTTTACCGAAACGGCGATTATGGGCCAAAACT
>JBCBQE010000078.1:0-258 GCA_039820385.1 Cyanobacteria bacterium J06635_10 | reverse complement strand
AAAGGAGTTTGAGCAAGATAACTGAATAAATCTCCTTCACCTTCACTTTCTCTAACTTTAGCGTCTTTATAACCGTGAATGTATTCATCTACATATATGGTGTTTTTATCTTGTTTAACCAAATCTTCTAAATAACGAAAGTTGCTGACATTATCTTGATAAGCATTCGCGGCCAGAAAAGGAGTAGTAGAATAAATTATCTTTCCTTTTCCTAATTTTTTTTGCCAAACAACAGCACCAAAACTATCTTTTAAAGAA
>JBCBQE010000077.1:0-13152 GCA_039820385.1 Cyanobacteria bacterium J06635_10 | reverse complement strand
CTCAGACAATGAGTGCACGTACAAAAACGCGATACTCAAAGTCAACAGGTAATTTGAAACACACTAATTAGGGAACAGTACCAAAAAATTTACTATCTCTTGCAGACAAAATTATGAAACATTACTGACAACAGTTGTTTATACAATATCAGCATCAATAATTCCAGAATTTTACCAAGAGATTTCAGCTACTACTGCATAGCATTGCTACATAATATTAAAGCCAATCGAAAAGGCGAAGATGAAAACTGACACAATCTTTCACACTTTCCAACAAAACCTTAGTACATAGCTTATTGTTTCAAATATTTCAATAGTCTTATATACAATCCAAGTATTATTCTTTTCATTTTGTGAAGATAAATAACTTACACGCGTAGTAGCTCGCGAGCCATGGTTGTCTGAGTAATCTAGCCCTGCACTACTTTGTTCGTTTTGGCTTATCATATAAAGCTATGAAGAATTTAGTCTTACGGCGAGATCCATCCTCGCTTTTGTCTTGGAAGCAACCTGGTAAAAGTAATTATTCTAATAGTCAATATTTCTTATACTTAAAAATTATTATCTAATCTATTTCTAAAAATAATAACAGTTGTTTTCAAATCAGTAGTCAAACAAGTCAGTATAAAAAACTTTTTTCTTCCTCATCTCTTCCACAATCGGATTACCAATCAAAGCAGTAACGGAATTTAGAATTAAAATAGTCTGATTCACAGCAAAGCACCAAAATCTGCAATCAATGCCAACATTGAACCCATGACAAGCACCCTCCAAAGTTTTTTCCTCCTGAAAAAAACTTGAAGGGAACCCTTGACAGCAACGCCTAAACAAATTGCGGTATGGATGGGAACAATCCCTAAAAATCCGATGATTTATAAATATCTTTACTCCAGAACTTATTGCAAATAATTATTAATAATGTAAAATATAGACAAAACTCTACTGATAACTATGATTACATTAAGAATAGAAAAAAATAATACTATAAGACTCCGGTTTGATTGTAAAAAAAAATGTTTATTTTGTAGGGTGCCGTAAGAAAGAAATGTCCTATTGAAAAAATAGGTATTTAATGGTGTCTTAGACTCCAACAGAGTAACCACAGGGTTCGGTGTTTAAGTTGTTGACGGGTACCCATGACTCTTTAGGGTAAGGCTAAGACAATTTTACGGAGCATTCCTATATAAGCCAAAGTGTCTCCTCAAGCCAAACAAGTAAAACTAAACTAAGTACAGAATGGATGAAGATAAAATAGTCATTGTTGGTGGTTATATTGGTTGCGGTAAAACGACATGGATTAATCAGCAAATAGCTTTAAAAGAAAAAGCTTTTCCTAGGTACTATAAAAAGATACTATATTTGAAAGCTAGCACAGAGCAAGTTCAGATAGATCCTCATAGAATTAGTGTTGATTTTCCCACAGTTCAAGTTTTTTGTGATGGCCAAGAAGTTGATTTTATCAATGAACTGGAATCGGCAGATATAGCCTATATTGAATTAGATAATAACTTAGGGTTAGGTTATATAGATAAACTTTTGAATGATTTACCTTACTATCCAGTGGCAATTTTACCTCCAGGATGTAAGCGTTGCAAATGGCATTCTTGGGCAAAAGAAGTACTCATTGGTGCAGCAATGAGAGCTTCTATTCATGATTATAGAAACTACTGGTAAGGTTATTTCTGGAAATTATTTCCAGAAATTTTGGAATGAAATCACAAATAATGTTTATGGAAAAATGATTCGTGTTAAAGGAATAGTCCATCTAGAAGACGGTAATATCATTTATGTTGATTTTATTTATGGCGTACAATGCATCGATTTTTTAGATTTAGATCTACCACGTTATTTGCATAGCGAACCAAAATTTTTTAGTGGTTTAGAAATAGTAGGTTTTTCTCTAAATGAATTAGCTTTACGACGAATTATAGAAAATATTTATGTAACTGCTTATACTTAATAGGTTCTCTGGAGAGTTACTCAAGGATTTATTTTCTACTCATCCTTCCACTGCACGCCCGCTCAGCAAGCGTTTTACTCCTCAAGAGGGCTTATCGATTTCCGGTAGAGCGCACCCTACTCCGAAACTCAATCAGTTAGGTAATCATAAAGCCGGTTGCGGAGTAATTCTCCCTTAAGTATCTTTTATATAGTTAGATATCCGCTATGATAAATAATTGGCGATCGCCATTTGGAATTACCAATGGAACCAGAAAAGTCAGCATTAATCGTGATAGATTTACAAAACGACTTCACCCGACAAACAGGGAAAGCTCATGCCTGTACCTCTCAAGTAGATAAACTCATCCCGATTGTTAATAGTCTGAGCGCACAATTTACAAGGGTTGGAAGGCACATTATTTATTTAAAAACAGAATGGTCTAATCCGATCGTAAAATTATTAACTGGGAATTCAGTTAAAACAGGAACCCCAGGAGCCGAATTCGATAGTCGTCTAAAAATACATAGCGATAATATATTCACAAAGGGTAACAAAAATTCATTATCCTGTAATGAGTTTGTTCAATTTCTCCAGAGCAACTCGATTAATCATCTTTATCTAGTTGGGCTGGCAACAGATTACTGTATTAAAGTAACGGCGGAAAAGGCAATCAATAAAGGTTATAAAATCACTGTAGTTAGTGATGCCGTAGCTTCTTATAAATGTGGAGAGTACGAAAAATCCTTACACTTATTATCTTCAAAAGGTGTAAATTTGTTAACGTCAACAGATATTGTTTAACAAGTGTAAGCTGTTTGACTATATCTTGGACGAACGATCGCGATGTCTAAATCCTTTACTCTGTATGATATGCGCCACTATTCAACCGTTGATGTGGTAACTGGCTACGCACAATGGGCACCTACATACGACGATACGGTAGACAATGAATTAGATATTCCTCTATTAATTAATCTACAAACGGTGCCTTGGTTGAAAATTAATAAAGCCGTTGATTTGGGATGTGGAACTGGAAAAATCGGTAAATGGTTGCAAAATAAAGGAATTTATTATATTCGTGGAGTTGATTGTTCTTCGGCAATGGTACATCGTGCTGCTGCCAAACGGATTTATAATAACCTTGATGTTGCAGATATTACTCAAACCTCATTACCAAGTTGCAGCTACGATATTGCTGTGACATCTCTTGCAGTATGTCATCTGGAAAATCTCCACGGCTTATATACAGAAGTAGCCCGCATTTTGCAACCTGGAGGATTATTTGTTTTAGTCGATTATCACCCATTCTTTCTGCTGCGAGGAATTCCCACCAACTTTGAGTGTAAGTCTGGAAAATCAATTGCCATCGAAAATTTTGTACATCTTTTCAGCGATCATATTAGTAGTGGTTATCAGGTAAATTTTAGATTGTTAGAAATGCAAGAGAGAGTAGTTGATTCTGCATGGGTTGCACATAAATCAGGCATGGCTCAGTATCTTAATCAACCCATAAGTTTTTGTATGGTGTGGGAAAGTTGAGTTAGGAGTTAGGAGTAAGAAGTTAGGAGTTATGAATAATAGCATTTTACGTTCGACTATATAATAAGTAATTAGCCGGACTTGATATAATTCTTTCACATTTTTGACTCATCACCATACCAACGCGAAGCAAGCGAGCACAAATGATAAAGTGGTTCAGACAACTCCTTACCGCGCTGGGTTAATTTATAGGTAACTTGCGGGGGAATCGTGGGTTTGTAGGTGCGGCTAACAATACCAATCCCTTCGAGCATTCGCAATCTTTCGGTTAAAACTTTAGTTGAGATTCCATCGACTTTACGTCTAAGCTCGCCGAAGCGTAATGCTCCATTTGTATCTAATATCCATAATACATACATCGTCCATCGTCCTGAAATTTGGTTGAGTAATTTTTCTAAGGGAATGGATTCAGGCTCTTTCATAGTAACAATACTTTCTTTTCAGTTATCGAGTTACTAAATGGTAACTACTTTACTTTAGTAATTAATAGCTTTAATGTCTAATTAAGTTTTTATCAAAGCCCGATTACATTTTGTGAAATGAGAAATCAAAGCTGGTACGTTGCTTTTTTAATCGGATTAATGTGTATTATTCGGTTTAGTCTGAGTGCTGTTGGCTATGTCTCGCCACATTGGTTAATGGAGCAACTTAGTATTCCGATGGATTCAAATTTCCAGATGCCCTATATTATCCGTGTTTGGGCAATTAGAGACATTGTGCTTGCCGTGGTTGTTGCTTCTGCCAATAAAAGCACTGTGAAAACACTTTTGTTAGCCTGTGTTGCAATCGATTTTACTGACGTACTATCCGCACATTTAAGTGGTGTGGCAGGATTGTTTAATCCAGCCGAAACTTTATCGTTAAAACTCACAGCAATTGCAGCACTTGTGCCAGAAATTATGGCGTTGGTGTTACTCACCCTTCGCAAAACACCGGAAAATATTGATATTGAGAAAATCACCTAGCAAAGCAATGGAGCAGCAAATACCCATAATCGTGATTTTAAACGGAGCACCAGGCGTTGGAAAATCAACTACTGCCAAACTTCTGGCAAAATCTTCTAAAAACTCGGTATGGGTTCGAGGAGATGATATTAAGCATTGGATTGTTAACCGAGACTCCGAAGATTTAGCACGAGGTTTGACTTATATAAATGGTGGTGCTTGTTGTCAAAATTATGCCAAAGCTGGCTATCAATTTATAGTTTTTGATTACGTCTTTACTAAGAAAAATCACGTAGAGCAGTTTATAGAAAATAGCGGTATGAGAGACTGCTGTTTTCTTTTTACTCTGATTGCTCCTTTGCAAATAATCAAGCAGCGTGAAGGGTTCCCACAAGAATTTTTTTCTTCTAAAAAAATTCTTGTGGGTGCCCGTGAAGCATTGCGCTCAAATCGTCAACCCTTGGGGAAAGCTGTTGATATTGCTTACAATGAAATTATTAATAACAAAGCTGATTTAGGCACATTTATAGATACTGAGTTTCTTTCACCACAACTACTGTGCGAATTAATTAATAAAAGTATAAAAAATAAACTTAATTTGTAGGTTGGGTTAGACACAAAAAAGATTTGGTTTTTAGCTATAGTATTTATTAATCGTGTCGTCACCCAACATCAATATCTTAGATAAGTAACGATTGAATTGATTTTATATTGACTGTAAAATATTAATAGCTGCCGTGAAGAAATTCAATGCGATTACTAAAAAGCACCAAAACCAGAAAAATCAAAAAACGTGTTTACCAATTTATAATAATTGCTTTTATTATTATCAATCTTCTATCTTATGCTGGAGCTTATTATTTAACAAACTTTAACTCTTCAAATAGACAAGTAATTTCCAAAAAACCTTCGGATATCGGACTTAAATACCAAAGGAAACGCATTTCCATAAATCAAAATGAATGGTTAGATACTTGGTTCATACCTAGTGAAAACAAATCAAACGGAACCGTTTTATTGTTTCCCGGTAATAATGGTAGCAAAGCCAAGCAATTATTAGCTCCAACTAAAGTATTTCACAATTTGGGCTACGATACTTTACTTGTAGATTTCCGAGGATTGGGAAGTTCAAGTGGTAATAGCACAACCATAGGTTTTAGAGAATCGGAAGATGTTGCTTTAACAATAAATTATGCCGAACAATCAAATTTAAAACGTCCATATATACTGTATGGTGTATCAATGGGTAGCGCTGCAATTCTCAAAGCAATAGCTCACAAACAAGTAAATCCCGATGCTGTGATTTTAGAAGCTCCCTTTGCACGTCTTCTAAATGCTGTTAAAAGTCGAGTTAGAGTGACTGGATTTCCAACATTTCCCACCACTGAACTTATTGTCTTTTGGGGAAGCATTCAACATGGATTTAATGGTTTTGCTCACAATCCCGTTACCTATGCAAATTCTGTCAAATGTCCAACTTTACTATTGCAAGGTAAATTCGATAAATGGACAACCTTAACAGAAATAGACCAAATTTTTCAAAACTTGAAAGTCTCTAAACAATTAGTTATCTTTCCTAATGCAGAACATAACTTACTCGTTACAGTTGATAAACAGCTTTGGAAGCAGAGTGTTGAGAAGTTTTTTCAAAAAAATGGGATATTTTAGGTTGCATTACTAAGAGATAGGAGTAATCCTTTGAAGATTTGCACTAAGGGCATTTTTGTCAATAGTTATTAGACTAGAAATATTGGTCATAAATTAAAAAAAATTTAAATATTACTTAAGCTTGATTACCGTTTGGGATTGAGGGAGTGAGTGAGAGAGTTTCGGAGTAGGGTGCGTTTTATCTGACATCTTGCACCATTGTCGTTAAGCCCAGACGCCAAATCAATCTTGGCTGCATATACAAAGTACGTTAAAACGCACTAAAACCCTTGGAAAGTCTGATTTATCAGACGCAGGTATATTAGCCTGAGAATTTATTAATCGGCGTTTGCCCTCGAATGGTGCAAGATGTGCGTTTTATCGGAAATCGATAAGCGGGGAGGGAATATATCTACCGCAAACACTGAAGGGATCTATTTAATCAGTAGTTTTTCATTATCGGCTACTGCCAGCCAAAATTGAGGCAGGTGAACTACTATTTGACTCACTTACCACCCGAATATCTACTGTCTCTATGCTACGAGAACGTTGAGTTTTTAATAGAGATACATTACTAGTCAATAGTAAACTTGTAAAACTGGCGATCGCAATTACCGGTAAAATTGTCGTGTTTGATAATACGCTGAGTATAATTGAAGTACTAATAGGAGTTTTAGTAATTGCCACATTAATCCCCGCCATACAGCATAACATAGCAATTGTTGGATGAATTTCAGGTATTCCCAAAGCGATCGCCAAACCTAAATTCGCTCCCACAAAAAATAAGGGAAAGATAAAACCACCTCTAAATCCTCCATGAATAGTCAAACTGATTGCCAATATTTTGGCTAGAGCAATAGCCAGCAACACAGCTATTCCCAAATTTGCTCCCGCTTCAATTACCTGGGTTTCAATCTGTTGTTCGCTGAAAAACAGAGTTTGGGGAAAAATTACACCGATGCAACCTATTCCTAATCCCCCTAATAATCCCAATATAATATGATTACCTTCTAATTTCTGAATCAAAAACTTAATTAGTCGAAAAATAGCCACAAACAAAATTCCGGCACAAGCACCGACTGCACCTAAAATTAAACCTTGAACCATATTCAGCCAGGTAATCGACGGTAAAACTCCAAAATTTTCAAAGTGATAAATTCCCCCTACTTCTAATCCCGTACTAAAACGGAACACACTAAGACTAAAAATAGACGATATTATTGCAGGTACAATCGCTTAATAATATTCAATACTACGACGGTGAGGAATCTCCAGAGCAAACAAAGCACCGCCAATCGGAGCACCAAAAAAGGCTCCTAGAGCAGCACTCATGCCACAAAACGTCAAAATCCGAATTGTTTTGACACTAAGCTGTAGTTTATCTCCTAACCAACTACCCAAACTACCATTAATTTGCACTAAAGGAGCTTCTGGTCCTAAACTACCTCCAGAGGTAATGGATATTAAAGAAGTTAGAATCATGGGGAGTGTTTGTTTCGGCTCCAGTCTACCTGGCGAGTGAACTTTATCGATTACCAATGCCATCTCTCCAGGTAATCCTAAGAAATAAAGACATAGACCAACCAAAAGACCGCCCAAACTTGCTATTATCCAAGTATAATTCCACTCTGGTAGCCACTCTGGAAAAAATGTAGTCCAAAATTCTCTACCACCTTCCCAAATCCATTCCAAGCAATGTTCTAAAATAAAGTAATAGGCTGTAGCGACTAATCCTCCCACCATGCCGATGGCGATCGCACAACCAACAGTTTGAAAATAACTAAGTTCTTGTTTTTTTAGTATTTTTTTATACAAACTTAATTCATTTTTATTCTCAATCGTTATCATAAGACTAACCTAGATGTAATTTATCGCAACAGTGAAACTCGGGCTTTGTGATGTTGTTCTCTAAATACCTTTATCTAAAGCAATACTCCTTCTTTCAAAAGTAGTTTTGTAATTTAAATTTCTGTGCTAACTAAAGCTACTCTACAGACACAAATGTTTTTCTCACCTTATACATTGACTTTTAGAATAACAAGTATTAAATAATACTTATGTTAATTTTTTTGAAAATTTACGATCTTTGATTATTGTCACAATATTTCCCCTAAATTACACAGATAAAAAAGTATTACTCACCTTTCGCAAAACATCGGGAAATATTGATATTGAGAAAAATCTTGTAAAAAGTTTAGAAAACCTCACTTCCCTAATACGATAAAATTATGAAAAAATGTTAAGGCTGTATCTAAATGAATTTGCTCCTTTCTACTCTGGGAATTATCCTCGCAATATTAATTGTAAGCATCGCACTATATTTATTTTCCGCTCGTCGCTATCAATCATCCGACTCTGTAGCCAATTCCTACGATGAATGGACGGATGATGGTATTCTAGAATATTACTGGGGAGAACACATTCATTTAGGTCATTATGGTTCCCCACCCACAAACAAAGATTTTTTAGTTGCTAAATACGATTTCGTTCATGAAATGGTGCGTTGGGGTGGTTTGGATAAATTACCTTCCGGTACTACTGTTTTAGATGTTGGTTGTGGAATTGGCGGTAGCAGTCGTATTTTAGCCAAGGAATACGGTTTTGACGTTACAGGTATTACCATCAGCCCGCAGCAAGTCAAACGTGCCACTGAATTAACCCCAGAAGGTGTCAGCGCGAAATTCCTGGTAGATGATGCCATGGCGCTTTCTTTTCCCGATGCTAGTTTTGATGTAGTGTGGTCCATAGAAGCTGGACCGCATATGCCAGACAAAGCAGTTTTTGCTAGAGAATTAATACGGGTGTTAAAGCCTGGTGGAATACTGGTTGTAGCTGACTGGAATCAAAGGGACGATCGCCAAATTCCGCTGAATTTTTGGGAGAAACCCGTAATGCAGCAATTATTGGATCAATGGTCACATCCTGCTTTTTCGAGTATAGAAGGTTTTTCCGAACTTTTGGCAGCCACGGGATTTGTTGAAGGGGAAGTAATCACAGCAGACTGGACAAAAGAAACACTTCCTTCATGGTTTGATACTATCTGGCAAGGAATAGTTAAACCCCAGGGATGGATGCGTTTTGGTCTATCTGGCTTCATCAAGTCACTGCGGGAAGTACCTACAATTTTGTTAATGAGGTTAGCATTTGGCACCGGACTTTGCAGATTTGGAATGTTCCGCGCAATTAGGAATAATTCATTATCGCCATCGGCAGAAATTTCCAGCGAAACTGCTCAAGTTTAAATAATCTGAGTTTGCTTAAATATAAAACCTCACCCTGCCTACGGCTTCCCTCTCCGCTATTTTGGAGAGGGATTGAGGGTGAGGTTAATTACGCTTACCTACTTATGAGCGAATTGAAAAACCGTTAAAATAATTCTTGATAGACTCAAATATAAACAATGAGCAGAAAGAACAATGTAATAACAGCACCGAAATTTATCACCGTTGATGAGTTTATTACCAATTACGGCGATAATGAACGTTATGAACTAATTGATGGGGAATTATTTGAAATGGAACCAACGGGGTTTCACGAACAAGTAGGTGCATTTATTGGCAGAAAGGTGAACGTACAAATTGATCGATACAACCCAAATTATTTTATTCCCCATCGATGTTTAATTAAATTATTAGGAACTGAAACTGCTTTTCGTCCTGATTTAATTGTATTGGATAAAATTCAGCTTACAGATGAACCATTATGGAAGCAAAAACCCGTTATAACTCGTGGTAGCTCAATCAAACTTATAATTGAAGTAGTTAGTACAAATTGGCAAAATGATTATGCTCGGAAAGTAGAAGATTATGCATTACTAGGTATACCAGAGTATTGGATTGTGGATTATCTCGGGGTTGGTGGAAGAGAATATATTGGTAAACCAAAACAACCAACTATTACAATTTGTGATTTAGTTGGTGATGAATATCAACGAAAATTGTTTAAAAATCAAGATATTTTAGTTTCTCAAGTATTTCCAGGGTTGAAATTAACTGCAAATCAGATTTTTGAATTTGGTAATGTGGTTTAAAGTAAGTTAAATAAATAGATAAAATATAGATGATTGATTTTAAATTATTTAAAAATATAACAGATTGCCGCAACACTAATGATTTTCGAGATTTAGCGAAATCAAAATTACCGGCTCCGATATTTCATTATATAGATGGAGCCGCAGATGACGAAGTTACTTATAGGAGAAATACAGAAGCTTACGAACAATGCGATTTGATACCCAATGTATTGGCAGGAGTTGAAGAAATAGATACATCTGTGGAAATAATGGGAATGAAAATTGATATTCCCATGTTTTGCTCGCCAACAGCATTACAAAGATTATTTCATTACGATGGCGAAAGAGCAGTTGCCAAAGCCGCAGAAAAATATGGAACTTTGTTTGGTATCTCAAGTTTAGGCACGGTAAGTTTACAAGAGATTGGAAAAACAATTTCCACACCAAAGATGTTTCAATTTTATTGCCATAAAGACAAAGGTCTAAATGATGCAATGATAGAAATATGTAAAGAAGCAGAATTTGATGCGATCGCTTTAACTGTTGATACAATTACTGGAGGAAATTGAGAAAGAGACTTATGGACTGGATTTACCACGCCTCCTAAACTTACACCCAGGAGTTTAATTAGTTTTGCCTTACATCCTACTTGGTCGTTAAATTATTTATTACGCGAGAAATTTAGTTTACCGCAATTAGAACAACATGTTAACAAAGGAAGCAATGTAGCCGTATCGGTAGGTGATTATTTAAGTTCCATGTTAGATCAATCAATGAATTGGAAGGATGCTGAAGAAATTAATCAAAAATGGGGTAAGAAGTTTTGTCTCAAAGGTATAATGAGTGTCGATGATGCTAAAAGGGCAGTCGATATCGGAGCCGATGCAATCATGGTATCAAATCATGGCGGCCGTCAACTAGATGGTTGTATATCGCCTTTCGAGCAGATATGAAACTTATGGGAATAACTAAACTTTCCCAATTGTCTAGAAAGAATATAAAATTTAGATGATTTTATTATTTAAAAAACCTCACCCTACCTCCGGCTTCCCTCTCCGCTACTTTGGAGAGGGATTGAGGGTGAGGTTCTAAATCTTAGAAAATAAAATTACACGAGTATATTGAATATGGATAACAATGAATCTTTACTTCCTTTAAAAATTGCCGTAATGACTGTTTCCGATACGCGGACGGAAGCTGATGATAAATCTGGTAAAATACTAGTTGATAATTTAAATTCAGTAGGTCATTACTTAGCAGAAAAAGTAATCGTTCCTGACGATATCTATCAGATTCGTGCAGTTGTATCTCGCTGGATTGCTGATGAATCCGTTCAAGTAATTTTAACAACTGGCGGTACTGGTGTTACCGGGCGTGACGGCACTCCAGAAGCAATAAAACCTTTATTAGATAAAGAAATCGAGGGATTTGGCGAAATATTTAGGATGATTTCTTATCAGGAAATTAAAACCTCTACAATTCAATCTCGCTGTTTAGCTGGCGTTGCTAACGGTACTTATATCTTTTGTTTACCTGGTTCCTCTGGTGCTTGTAAAACGGGATGGGATATTATTAAAGAACAATTAGATTCTCGCAATCGTCCTTGTAATTTAGCTCAATTGATTCCTAGATTAAAGGAATAAGTTAGGAGTAAATATAATTATTGTTCGGGATTTTTCTTAGACATATTTATTATTTTAATAATTAGAGTCATCAATCCTGCAAATAAAACCGACCATAAACTAGTTCCAGATTCGGGAACTTTAACATTAGATTTTGTATTTTTGAACGCTAACAAAGTGATATTTCTATCTTCTTTAAAAAACCTTTCTACAGAACCCTCATGCATAGAAGTACTAATTGCTCGACTTCTACCCAAATTGTTAATTACTTCGACATTAGCATAACTGAAATCACTGCTAATTTCGATATTTGGACTCTTAGTGTTATTAAAAAAATTAATTCTACCTAAAGCATCAATATTTGCTGCTAGGGTAAAATATTCTAATATCTTATTTTGGCTAATCCGATCGAGATCTAATTGTGTTGAGTTGAGCAAATCAAACCGATTCTCTGGAGAAGTACCAGTTGTATCTAAAAGATAAAAAGCAATATCTCCAGCAGCACTTGCAGTCTCAACTCCTGGTTTATCTATCGAAGCCTCCAAATCAATAATAGTTGTAAAGTCAAATGATAAAGTATCGTTACGACTTACATCAAAATTAGCAAAAAATCTTGGCATAGTTTCCGCGTGAGCGTTATAACTTGAACCCTCACCCGATACTAAACTTTCTGCAACATTAAATATTTCTTCCCCAGAAGGTTCAGCATTAGTTGTAGAAGAGTTCTGAAAATCTGCTATGCTATCATCGGCATTAGTGTTAGCCGAAGCATCACTATCATTAATCGCTTCAAATGCTATATATTCTCGATTAAAATTCGTAAAAGCTAACTCACTGAATGATGCAGCAAAAGTTGCCGCGGAAGTAGGTGAGCTTGCCATAATCCAAGTAGTCATAAATGGAGTTACTCGTAAAATTAACTTTTTTCCCAATACTGAATATGACTTCATGTCAATTTCGATCGCGATCTAATTAATAATGTAAGTGATATCCGGCAAATTAACTATAATCAGCCAGTAATTTTAGAATACAAGCAGAATAGTTAAATTACGGAGAAAATCAACTTTAATTATGAACATTTTATAAAGTTCAATTATTTTAATTACGAGAAATTTAGGACATACCGTATAAACCAGTTTATGTATTACTCAACGGTTTGGGTTTCGAGATGGATCTTAGTCACCAGTGCAACTATGTTGTTGCAAAACTTTAATATTTTTAATAAATCTAATAAATCAGTAGAATCTTCTGCTGTTGACAGTAGTGTTGAAATGTCGGATAAGTAAGTCTGCCTCTTATTTACCCAACTATATTACAGCTTGGGTAAACTTGCTTCAAACCCTTGTTATTACTCACTATTCACTACTCATAAGCCTTGGTTACTATTTTCAACGCCAACCTAGTTACTAAGTAGGTACAAGATTAAAAATTAGGCGTTGCTGCAAT
>JBCBQE010000076.1:0-13223 GCA_039820385.1 Cyanobacteria bacterium J06635_10 | reverse complement strand
TCCGACTTCATCCTTGAGCCATAAAACTATTGGAAAAGGAAAAGTTGCAGCATAGATATCTCGTGCTTGGTTAATACCGCTAAGTAAATCTTCTAAGTTAGTAACTGACTCTAAACCAAATACCATCACAGCAGTTGGTAAAGAATCTGTCTTCACAGCAGGTATATTCAAAAATAATACTGAGACTATGGTGTTGTGTAAAGCCGTGGTTGAGGGAGATAGAAAAACTTCTCGCAAATTTACATCCTTAGTTTGCGAGTGAATATTGTCTAGTACCTGTTTGCACAATTCCCTGTAATTACACCGTACTAGAATCAGAGAAAATTGACCGTTGGAAAGTGCTATTGCCCGAATCAGTCTGTGTAGAGAATGTTGATTGGAAATGGCGATGTCCGTAAGACTTGTATTACTCATAGCTGTTTGCTCTTTCTTGACGTTGTGTCGCATGTCAAAACTTGTGCAAAATTTAAAAAGCTTTTTTAAGCTTTTTAAATTTTTCATACTAATGCCAATTTAAGTAGTAATGTCCGTAATATTGACGGGTATTCATGATATTTTTTGACTCAAAAAAATATCCTGGGAGCCCTTGACTATTAAGAAAAAGTTGCCGGAATCTTGTATTCAGACTTTTCCCAAGAGAGAACTTTTTCGGTTTCTGCTAGGGCTGGACTAATACCAAACCAACGCCCTTTGATATCTCGGTATTCAAAAACGAACATACTCCTTAGTAATCTTTGGTACTCAGACTCGCCTCTAACAGTCTGCCGATCGACAACTTCATAAAGTAATTGCCATTCTTCTTCATCAATAGCTAGGAGTAAATCATCGCGATAATCTTTGATTACTGCTTCCAAACAAGAACGCTCGAAGGGGGGATCTTGTCGTTGCAGACAACTGTAAAGTAAACCCAGCAAATTACGGATATGGCCGCCACTAACCCGGCACAAACGGTCTAAAGTTTCCGAACTATCGAATATTTCCTCAACCGATTTTAACCTAACATCGTCAGAAGCTTCGGGAAATGCCCTTGCTAAAACCAACTGACGTAAAAGAGTCATTCCTGGTTCGCAGTCGCTACCATCTCTTTGGCTGACTAATACCATTGGCAGCACTTTTGGCGCAATACCACCCCCCAAACGATTTTTCAGTGTTTCGTACTCGCCAGAAAAAATCAACGCCAAAGGAATCGTATAAACCACGTGGCATTTTAGCCTACGTAACTGCTCGCCTCTATCAATAAACAAATATTCTGGCTGGGATCGCCCGCTCGGCATCGGGCGCATATCAACTCGATCCAAGTTGTCAATAATTACAACTACTCCCTTTTGTCCCCTCTGTTGTAACTGTTTGCTAGCTTTGTCCAATACCTCTTCATTAATCGCTTGCAAAATACTATTAGTTCGCGGTTCTAGATATTGCCTGAGTTGAGAACGTAATTGGGGACTATCTTTGGCTTTAGCGCTAATTTTAGCAATACCCAGAGAAAATTCTGCTTCTGCGGATAAGTCTATAGGAGTTTGCAGAAAATCACCGATTTCTTTGAATAAATTACTAAAATAACCAGGCTTGGGCCTAATGTTAACAGCTTCCAAACTGGCACTGACTTGACGAGCAACACTCAGCAAAATATCGCTGACATCTATATCCGCCATATCTAAATCTTGGCTGGACTCAAAATAAACTACGTGAAATCCCGCTTGCTCTAATTCTGCTTTGAGGCGCTGTAACTCAGTTGATTTACCGCAGCCAATATGACCTGTAAATAATTGGCAGGTTGGTTCATCAGGAGAAATACGGACAATCGTTCGTTGCAATTCTTCAACTATTTTGCAACCCCTGACTTCTGAAAAATCTATGTAGTATTTTCTATCGGAATCATCGCCCATAACCAGTGTTCTACTGGGATTACAGGCTTTAAAAAACCTTGACAAATTTAGTGTAGTTTTCATGTAGATGCAATTCACATAAGTATTTACTATCAACCCCGACTTAAGTATTAAAATACTTAGTTTACTTGCTCCCAAGTTAATCGCAAGTTCTGGTTGATTAATTTTTCCCTGATGTTCAAACTTTGTTGTCTATTTTTATACAGTTATTAGCAGACTCTTGACGAATACCCAGCCGGATTTTTTTCTTATAAAAAAATTCCCCCTGGGAACCCTTGACTAGTAATACGTAGTTTCAACTATAACTCGTTTACATTAACAAATAGCTTACTGCCATTTTTGTATAAAAATTCACTTTGTACATTTCTTCTTAGACAATTAAGTGTTAATTGTAGCAAATCATGCATATCATTTTTTTTGAATTATGTCAAGTTAAATTGAGTGTATATGCTATTTTTTTGTCAAAAAGGAATAAATTGGTATTAGTCTTCAATAGAGTAACCGCTAAGTGTGTATAATTTTGATTTAATTTTGAAGTCGTCGTCGGAAAACAAGCAAAAAAGCTCGTAACTGCTGATATTCATTTTTTGGGCAAGATATGTGCAATTTTTTCATCATATGCTCATATTATTTGTAGCCCTTTGACTTGAAAATAAATGTCACCCTAAAGTAAAAAGGCTACATTAGAGCAAAAATGCACGCCCTTAGGGAGATCCAAAAAGTAAATTGTCCCACCGTTTTACAAATATTCTGGACAAAACCTAGACATATAGTGGTGTTGCCCCCGAAGGGCAACACCGACGGTGGGACAATTTATTACTTGTAAGTGCCTTATACTTAATAGCTCAGGGTGATCCAATCAATAAAATGTCCCGTAGTTTTACAAGTATTACTAACAATGAGAGATATGTGGCGGTGTCGCCTCTCTGTCGGCTATACCGACTAGGGGAAATTTGATTCTTTGAGCCATACCTAAGACTAACCATTACAATTCGGCAATATTCAAGTCTATATTTTTTTAAGAAACAGTCCTAACCCTTGACTTCAACGTCAGAAAGTTCATTGGAGTACAATAACTTGAACCAAAATGTACGAAGAGGTTTAAATGCCGGAGATATTATCAGCTTCCTCCACAGATTTGGAAGAGCGTCGCGAAAAACTACGCCGCAACAGACAGATAAAAATTATTAGCACAATTTGGCGTACCTTAGCAGTTACGGGGTTAGCGGGTAGTTTGTTGTGGTTTTTGATTCAACCAATATGGGTGCTAAAAAGCAACAAAGATATTACTGTTTCCGGAAATCACTTACTCTCCGATGAAGGGATACAGTCAAAAATGCAATTATCCTATCCTAAATCTTTATGGCGGATTTCTCCCAGTCGTCTGAGTGCATCTTTAAAGCAACAACCAGAGATAACCCAAGCAACCGTAACCCGTCGCCTGTTTCCGCCAGGATTAATAGTTAAGGTTACCGAAATAGTTCCAGTCGCCATTACTCAAACTCCGAGAAAACCAGATGCCAAATCCACAAATAAAAAAACAATAAACGGATTAATCGATATAAATGGTACCTGGGTTATGAAGAAAAACTACAAATCAATTGGAGCCGATAAATTACCTAATCTCAAGTTGATTGGTGAAGCTCAACATTATCTTCCTTTTTGGAAACAGCTTTATCAAGCAATTAGCAAAAGTTCTGTCAAAATAATGGAAATTGATTATCAAAATCCTAATAATATAATTTTAAAAACAGAATTAGGCTTGGTACACCTTGGAAGTCCAACTTCTAAGTTAACTGAAAAAATTGAATTTTTGACAAAAATCCGCCGTCTACCAGCACAAGTAAATATGAATCAAGTTGAGTTTATAGATTTAACCAATCCAGAAAATATTTTAGTACAAATGAACCACAAAAAGATCCGAATTAGCTCTCAAACTCCTTAAAAAATATTCCCCTATTGGGCGAATGTATAAAACACTCCTAGTTTATCAATAAGTTTTATGCTGATAAATATATATATTAATAATTGTTGTTTTTGGAGCAGGTTGGCACTCGCCATTAGTTTTAGCGATCGTCTTAAATTGCAAGAAATAATCATACAACCTAGCTCTTGCGGGAGTACCAACCCCCTCGTTATTGTAGGAAGCTTGAGTCCAAGGGTGCAAGATGTAAGAAAATCTATGATGATGAAGTTTTGGGGTTTGGGAAAACACAAGTAGAAAGGCGGTATCTTCAATCAATTTGCTGTTCCGCAAAGCATTTTAAGGTTCCATCTGGGCTGCAATTGCTATAAGGGTGAATTCTCTATGTTAGGAAAAGGAGAAACGCCTTCTAAAACGTAGTTGTTCTGTTTTGATAGCTCCAACAGCTTGAATTAAACTATGGGAGCATCAGCGCATTCCGGCGTGCGATCGCCGTCGTTTTACAACTACACCCATAAAGGGACAATAAGTCACTATTTGTTGCCAGAGAGATGACATGCCTTCGTTCTAATCAACAATCTATCACTTGCAATAATTACCAATGGCAAACAACAATAACTATCGGGTTGAAGTAAATCAGACGCTTGGGGAGGCGCATCTTTACAAGTCATAGAAGTAAGTCTTGGTGTTAAGAGTATGAAATTTATTTTACATAAAGATAATCTCTGTACTCATGACTCACAGTCTATGTTTTTAAAAGAATTTTCATCTCATTGTCAAATAATTTTATAAGTGTTCTACTTGTTTAATTACTTACAATGTTTCTAAAATAAAACCAGTATTTATGGTGATAAGCAAAAAACAGCAAACACTATTAGTTGTAAAATTGATGACCAATATCCATTAACAATAACCCTCGAGGAGTTAGAAAACATACATGAAGGCAAGAACAAGTAAAAATAACAAAGTCGGTTTAACTTGTAGAGTTCTTTTTTTAAGTAAATATTAAGTATACTTCTCTAGAATTAGTTGTCCGTCGTGGAATCTTAACGGCTGCCAATTAAGTAAAGTTTCACGGGACTTTCCTCACAAGGGTTGGAAAACGTGAGAATACATGTATAACATTGCCGCGACCAATTTAGCGCGGTGTTTATCTAGAGTTGACGCGAGCGGGTAAATAACACCCCCAAAAGTCGTTTATCTGAATGCACGTAAATCCAATGACACTTGATAATAACCAAGGGCTTACCTATAAAAACTCGCAGTCTCCCGGACAGCAAGGAATCTCGCTAGCAGGAATCAGTACCAATAATCCTTTTGGTCATTCTGGGCTGAGCTTGGGACAAAATAATAACCATCCTCCCGAAGAAAATCCAATAGGGGATAT
This sequence comes from Cyanobacteria bacterium J06635_10, assembly GCA_039820385.1. GTDB lineage: Bacteria > Cyanobacteriota > Cyanobacteriia > Cyanobacteriales > Nostocaceae > Rivularia. Next base: position 8,026 of record JBCBQE010000076.1, on the reverse strand, counting down.
TGTTCCCGGTAGAGTCGCCAATATTAAAGTAATTGGCGTTGGTGGTGGTGGTGGAAATGCTGTCAACCGCATGATTGCCTCAGATTTAAGTGGAGTAGAATTTTGGTCGATTAACACTGATGCGCAAGCTTTGACCATGGCTGCGGCTCCTTGTCGTCTGCAAATCGGACAAAAGCTAACCCGGGGTTTAGGTGCTGGTGGTAATCCTGCAATTGGTCAAAAAGCAGCAGAGGAATCGAGAGATGAAATTGCAACGGCTTTAGAAGGAGCTGATTTAGTCTTTATCACCGCTGGTATGGGAGGCGGTACTGGTACGGGTGCAGCTTCGGTAGTAGCCGAAGTCGCCAAGGAAATGGGTGCCTTGACGGTTGGCGTAGTCACCCGTCCGTTTGTGTTTGAAGGCCGACGCCGTATCAGCCAAGCGGAGCAAGGTGTAGAAGCTTTAAAAACTAGAGTAGATACCTTAATCATCATTCCCAATAATAAACTTTTGGAAGTGATCCCAGAACAAACACCCGTACAAGAAGCTTTTCGTTATGCAGATGATGTCCTGCGTCAAGGTGTGCAAGGCATATCCGATATCATCACCATTCCCGGTTTAGTAAATGTTGACTTTGCTGACGTGCGAGCCGTAATGGCAGATGCTGGTTCTGCTTTGATGGGGATCGGTATTGGTTCTGGCAAATCCCGTTCTCGAGAAGCGGCGATCGCGGCCATTTCTTCGCCGTTACTGGAATGTTCTATCGAGGGCGCTAGAGGTGTTGTATTTAATATCACTGGTGGTAGCGACCTAACTTTACACGAAGTTAACGCTGCGGCTGAAGCAATTTACGAAGTAGTAGATCCCAATGCCAATATTATTTTTGGAGCGGTGATTGATGACAGACTTGAAGGAGAAGTCAGAATTACCGTGATTGCTACCGGGTTTACAGGTGAAATGCAAGTCCAGCAACAGCAAAGTGCTACTCCTAACAACAGAGTAGCCCCAGCCCCGGCACAACAACGGCGGCCAATAATGCCACAACCATCATCAACAAATACGAATCCTCCAAAACAAGCAGAACCCAAACAAAAACCTGGATTAGAGATTCCTCCGTTTCTCCAAAAACGACGTAATCCAAATAACTGAAGAATGTTTATGGCTTTTTATCTCGCAATCAGATGCGAAACCCACCATGGCGAAGGCTGCTGCAATCAATAAGCGACAATCGCACCTAAAAAAAATGGGTTGCTCTTTGATTGGATTTGGTACCAAAAAACTGGACTCGAGAGTCTTGATCAAATTTAGAGCGAGACAAGTGCCGTAAACACCTGTCCGGTTGTTCGGAAAAAATTTAATTTCATCACAGCAGCAATCGCTACATGTATATTGGCGATACATTCTGTAATGCCTAAATTTTTTAGAATAATTCTTCGGGATACTTGTAAGTCTTTGTACTTATTTTGTGGTATTGACTCAATTTTCACGTTCGTTAGTTTGCAATTGTTTTACAAAAGCTACTTTTTTGCAGGGTGTAATACCTAAGTAACAAACCTTAAAAAATAGTTTAATTATTACTAAAGGTTTTTAGTTGCCTGTTCTACCCATTGAATAACTTTTTGACCCAAGCTTGTATTATTAAACTTATCGATTTCGCGAATTCCCGTAGGACTAGTAACGTTGACTTCAGTAAGATAACCGCCGATGACATCAATACCTACAAAGATTAAGCCGTCGAACTGTAGAGTTTTGGCTAATTGAGTACAAATTTCCCGTTCTCTAGGAGTAATTTCAGTTTGAGCAACTGTACCTCCAGCTGCCATATTGTTACGAAATTCTCCAGGGGCGGAAAGACGGTTAAGCGCTCCCACTGGTTCGCTATCAAGCAAAATAATTCGTTTATCTCCTTGTTTTGCTTCGGGTAAAAAGGTTTGTAACATAACTGGAACTCTACCAAGGTTGGTACTGAGTTCTACTATGGAATTAAAATTGCGATCGCCGGGTTCTAAAAATAAAATTCCTTCTCCTGCTTTGTTTCCAAGTGGTTTGAGAACTGCAGCACCTTTTTCATCTACAAACTGCCGAATCAGATGTTTATCGGCGCTGACAATTGTTTCTGGAATGGCTTCGGTAAATTGGAGAGCATACATTTTTTCGTTGGCATTTCGAATACCTTTTGGACTGTTAATAAGCAATGTTTGGCTTTGGTCGATATAGTCCAAAATATAAGTAGCGTAAAGATAAACATCATTTACTGGTGGATCTGTCCGCATGAACACAGCATCCATTGTTGACAAACAAATGTTGCTTTTGTCGCTTAACTTGTACCAGGGATTTGCGGCTTTGTAGACTCCCTCTACCAACTTAATGGGGATGATTTCGACTTGTTGGAGATACCCCCAAGCACTACTATCTACGACACTCAACTCCCAAGCTTGGGTTATCCACACTTCATGCCCCAACATACAAGCTGCTTCCATCATGGCAACAGTGGTGTCATGAGAGGGATCTAAATTCTGAATGGGATCGATAATAAAAGCCAGTTTCACGGGATTGCCTCGATTTATCCTTCAAATGATTTGGTGATTCATTTAAAATTATCCCCCCGAAGGTAAACAGATCGATCTCTTTGTGAGGATGACGGGCACCCGACGGGTTCCCATGAAAATTTTTAAGAGAACCCTTGACTTCTAAAATCTCAAATCTCTTAATCTAATGGTTAACCAGAAAACCTACCCTTTTGCACGGGTTACAATTTCTGTGACAATTCCTCTGTAAAATGCAAGGGCAGGCTTTATAAACCGATTAACGTTGAGGAGAAGGAGAAGCAAGCTATCTTTCAAAGCCTGCCCCGGCATTTTATACCTCCATCTCAAAGGTGTTAAGCTCAAGCAATCTCCTTCTCCACGACCATTTTTTCTATGGCATTAAGCTAATAGCTCGTCCAATTTACCTTGAGACTCTAAAGCATAAATATCATCACAACCACCAACATGGTTATCGTTGATGAATATTTGCGGTACGGAGCGTCTTCCATCTCCTCTATGAGCCATTTTTTCCCGTTCCTCTTCATCTCCATCAACGCTGTATTCGATAAAGTCAACCCCCTTTCTCTTCAATAGACTTTTAGCGCGTATACAAAACGGGCAAGTATTCCAAGTGTAAATTTCGACTTTGGCAGCCATAACGTCCTCATGTTGACTTAGCAATTCTTAATTTTAGAACGTTATATTTAGTTGTAGATACTTGATAAGTAATTCAAGATACTTTTAATACAAATAATCAGAATTTGATTTTTATTTTCTCAGTCTAAAATAGCACTTGCTAATCTTGAATGAGAGTATTTTTTTAGACTTTTATTATCCTTTGGCCACGGAGTAAGTGCGAATGAGTCTACTATCAGGAGCAATAGCAAACTCATTTAAAAGCACAAAAAAACAATGATTCCGTTGGCTTGAATCCAGGTGCGTAACAATTTCATAATATTTCAGTTTAAATACGGTATACATCAGTACTTACACTGAACGTAAAATAATCTTCAAAAAAATACTTAGTGTTTTCCACAGTATAAGTAAAGAGAAGACAGGACATCGGGATAAAAACAGTTTTTGGCGAAATACTATTGGAATAATTATCCCGTTGCTTTTTGCGGTGCGAACATTACGGCACGAAAATTCTCCTGAAGATAAATTCCCCAGGAGTGTAGGTTTATTTGAAGTTGATTTAAGCTGAAGGTACTATTGGTATTTATCCAGAAGCGGTGGCATATTGAATTAGCTGTCCCAAACGCTCTCTTAAGGTTTCTAAACCGAGGCGCTGTTGTGCAGAAATAAACACTGCCATTGGATATTCTTCCCTAGCGTCTGCTAAGGTTTCGCTACTTGCTTGGTCAATTTTGTTAAAAACGACTAGGGCCGGACCTGGGGTTACGGGCATTTGCGCTAAAATATCTCTGACTGAACGAATATGACTTAACCAAGCACGATGGGATAAATCGACCAAATGTACTAATGCATCTGCTTCTGTCACTTCTTCTAAAGTGGCACGAAAAGCGTCCATTAATGCCCCCGGTAATTCGTGTATAAACCCTACTGTATCTGTAGCCAGAATTTCTTGAGTTTCTTCAGTTGCAGCATGGGGAACTACCAAGCGTCGCGTTGTTGGATCGAGGGTTGCAAACAACTGGTCTGCCGTGTAAACTGAGGCATTAGTTAAAGCATTGAGCAGAGTAGATTTACCGGCATTGGTGTAACCTACAATTGCAATTGTAGGTACTTCTCTATGTTGTCGCCGCTGTCGCAATCGCTCTCGATGGGCTTGCAATTGGTTTACTTCTTTTTGCAAGCGAGTAATCCGCCTGCTAATTGCACGACGTTCGGTTTCCAGTTTAGTTTCACCGGGGCCTCTCGTACCGATACCACCCCCAAGTCGAGACATTGCCTGACCTCTTCCGGTTAGTCGCGGTAACATATACTCTAACTGCGCCAGTTCTACTTGCAGTTTACCAGCGCCAGAACGAGCCCTTTGAGCAAAAATATCTAAAATTAGTTCGGTGCGATCGACAACCCGAACCCCTATTTGAAGTTCTAAATTTCTGACTTGCGCTGGCGATAAATCGCGGTCAAAAACTACGAGATTCGCTCCCAAAGTTTGAACGCTTAAAGCAATTTCTTGTACTTTACCTTCACCAACTACGGTTTGAGGATGAATTCGCGATCTCTTTTGTCGCATAGTCAGCAAAACCTGTCCCCCAGCGGTATCGACTAATCGACCCAATTCTGTTATAGTATCGTGAAATTGTTGAGGAATCGTCTTTTGAGTTAAAACCCCAACAATTACAACGCGGTCTTGGTTGGTATCTACTTCCTTAGCAACAAATTCCCGTTGAAATTCTTCTTCAAGCCCTTCAACCAAATCCAGAAAGTCTTGTTTGCTCAATACATCCAGACTCATCGGCGGTGAAACACTCCAACATGGAGAAGTATAATCGCTAGTTTCTAGCCCAGAAGTGGGATTAGTAATTAGAGCGCCAGCATCGGGTGCCAAGTGTGCCAAATAAGCTTCCTTAACATATCCAGTCGCACCACCACCCCGACGTTGAAATCCCGTCCCTGTAATATTAAGTACAATCAAAGCATCTAATCTTTGTAGTGCCATAGCCGTTAAAGCAGCATCATTCGGTTGTTCTGGCTTTAGCTGAGTAGCAATACAACGAATACCGCTCAGTCTTTCCGCACCGTAACGCGGCAGTTCCGTCAGCGGAATTTGGGTAGAGCGCGGAGTGCCTACCCCAACCCGAATTACTTGTCCGCGACGGTTGAGATAGGCACACACTGGCTGATTTATTTCAGTACTAATTGCTGCCAGTCGCTGAGCGAATTCGGGAGTTGTAAAATTATCGCCCGGTATGCGCTGGTGATACAGCCGCTGCAATTGTTTTTGGTGGCTGTGTTTCAAACCTTGGAGATTACCAAAGATAGTTTCTATAGGCATCTATGACTAGTCAACTAGTCCCCCGTATACATCTATGTCTATTTTACAACAGGGTTTTTTATGTAAACTCTTACTTTTGGTAGATGCGCTTTACAGTTAACAGTTATATGAAACAATTAGAAGTGATTAATTTTCTGTCTCCTTGTCTCCCCTCTCCCCTCTCCCTATCCTCTCGTCTCAGTAGGTTATACTTACCGAGGTAAAAAATATTCCTTGAATCAAAATACTTGTGTTTCCCAGTAATGAAGATTCTGCTAATAAATGACGATCAGCAATTCACAAACGAACTTAAAGAAAATTTAAAAGAACATCGATACGTTGTGGATACTGCGTATGATGGGCAAGAAGGTTGGGAATTTGTTGAAGCACAGGAATATGATTTGATTGTGCTCGATGTGATGTTGCCAAAGCTGGATGGGATTACTTTTTGCGCTCGTTTGCGTGCGAAAGGTTTGCAGGTTTTGGTAATGTTTTTAACAGCAAGAGCCACTAGTGAAGATAAAGTCAAAGGTTTAGATGCTGGCGCTGATGACTATGTAGTTAAGCCAGTGCCGTTAACGGAATTAACCGCTAGAATCCGAGCATTGTTGCGTCGAAAGGCTACTGCAGTATCGACTGTATTGGAGTGGGGAAACCTTTGTTTGGATCCTAGAACTACAGAGGTAAAATACGCAGGTGTTGTTTTAAATCTAACAAAGAAAGAATATTCTTTGTTGGAGCTATTCATGGGAGATGCTGAAAAAATACACAGTCAAGATAGTATTTTAAATCAGCTATGGTCTTTTGAAGACGAACCACCCACTAGAGATACAATCAGAACCTTAGTTAAACGACTGCGACAGAAGTTGAAGGCTGCGAAAACTCCCGATTTGATTGAAACGGTTTTTGGATTAGGATATCGTTTGAATCCCATGTTTGAAAAAGCATCTCCGACAGAAAAACTTGTAGAATCGACTCGGACTAAAAATTCACATAAAAGTACCAAAAGTGCTATTGCTCGTAATTCTGGTAGCGCAAAACAACTTATACATTTTCCAAGCAAGCAAACTCCAACTGAATTGCCAACTCGGTTGTTGATAGTAGATGAAGATAAAGAATTTATTGATACTTTTGTAGAAGTTGCCACAGCACAAGAATTACAAACTGCGTACGCACCAAATTCAAAACTTGCAAGAAATGCCCTAAAAAGGATTCGTCCAGATATTGTGTTACTGGATATATCTGTTGAAGAAGGGGAAGATCGGTTAATATTTTTGGAGGAAATGTCAAATAATGTTCCTCCCATTCCGGTATTGGTATTTACAAACCAAGAATTATCATCAGATAGAGTCGCGCGTGCTCGTCGCAAAAGTCAAGGCTTTTTTCACAAACCTATTTCCCCAACCCGCCTACTCGAAGCTATTAACAAAATTCTCAAACCGGCAAAAAAAACTGAAGCTAAAATTTTAGTGGTAGATGACGATCGCATGACTTTACGTCTAGTGCGAACGTTGTTAGAACCTTGGGGAATAAAAGTTACTACCCTAAACGATTCGCGGCAATTTTGGGATGAACTTGAATCTGTAAAGCCAAATTTATTGATACTAGATGTGCAAATGCCCAATGTTGATGGTGTGGAGTTGTGTCAACTATTACGAAATGATTCCCGTTGGGCTTGGCTACCAATCATCTTTCTTACCGGGCAGCGAGATGCTGATACTATTCAAGACGTATTTTCTGCAGGGGCTGATGATTTTATCAATAAACCAGTTGTAGCTCCCGAATTAATTATCCGTATTTTCAACCGTTTGGAACGTACCCGTTTGCTACAAGAGCAAGCAGAAATTAATCCCCTCACCGGCTTACCGAATCGCCAGCGTTCTACCAAAGATTTAGAAAGATTGTTACATTTAGCGAACCAGTATCAACAGTGCTTTTGCTTAGCGGTACTGAAGATAGATGATTTACACAAAATTAACCGAAAGTACGGACATGGATTTGGCGATAAAATGTTGCGTCGCTTAGCTTCTTTGTTGCAAAAAGAATTACGAGCGGAAGATATTGTGTCTTCTTGGAATGGGGCAGAATTTTTGGTTGGTATGTACGGTATCAGTCGTGGTTATGGAGTTGAATGGTTAGCAGAAGTATTAGAAATGCTGCGCTCGATTGAATTTGAAGTTGCTGAATCTTCGACAATTAACATCACTTTCAGTGCTGGCGTTACTCAATATCCGGGAGATGGAAAAGATATACAAACACTTTATCAATGTGCCGCTTCAACCATGGAAAAAGCCAGAGAATGTGGTGGTAATTGCATTTTGCCTTCCGATTGGCAACCGCTTCAATCCGATCAATTTCCCCTTCATAAAGATATAATTCTGCTACATCAAGATTCAACATTTGCGAATTCAATAGTGGAAGCACTATTAACCAGAAGTTATCACATCCATTGGCTAAAAGATGGAAAAGCAGCATTAGAAGTATTGGGAGAAAAAAGTCCTTCCTTAAATGGTGAAATTATTTTACTTGAAGAAAATTTACCGGGTTTAAACGGGTTAGAAATACTTGAACATT